>CALMAD010000111.1 GCA_937859105.1 uncultured Propionibacteriaceae bacterium | reverse complement strand
GACGCCGTCTTCGTGGCGATCGGCGCGCACCTGTCGAAGCGGGTCGAGATCCCCAGCATGGACGCCTCCCGGATCGTCGACGCGGTCAGCTTCCTGCGCGACGTGGCCAGCGGCGGGCGTCCGGTGATCGGGATCGCGCAGGCCGGCATGCACCTGGCCGCCCTGGCCGGGCGCGGTTTCGCGGTCGTCACCACGCTCGGACGCACCGCCGGCCGGGCGTGGGATCTCGCGGACGCCTACGGCTTTCGCGCGAAGTGCCGCGAGGTGCTCGCGTGCGAGGTGCCGGTGCTCGACCTCGACGGCGTCGCCGAGGACCTCGTCGCGGACCTGGCGAAGGAGGCCCTCACGCACGACGGCGTCGACTCGATCGTGCTCGGCTGCGCCGGCATGGCCGAGATGGCGGCCCGCGTGAGCCGGGAGGTGGGCGCGCCGGTCATCGACGGGGTCGCGGCCGGGGTCGGCCTCGTGGAGGCGATGGTGCGCGCGGGCGTCCCGGCGGCGAGCCGCGGCGAGTACGCGCGGCCGCGTCCGAAGACGTACGTCGGCCTGCTGGAGGGGTTCACCGTCGGCGAGTGAGCCGCGGGACGCCGCTCAGCCGGCCGCGACCCGGTAGATGCCGTCGTTGGAGCCGTTCGAGGTCGTCAAGTACAGCGCGCCGTCGGGGCCCTGGTGGACGCTGCGGATACGTCCGTAGGAGGTGAGCACCTTCTCGCGCTTGGTCGCCACGTCGGCGGTCGTCGAGACGGTGAACAGCTGGACGCCCTGCCCCTTCAGCAGGGCGACGGCGAGGCGTCCGTTCCAGGAGCCCCACGCGGAGCCGGACAGGAACGTCGCGCCGCTGGTCGCCAGCGTCGGCGCGCCCGAGCGCCACGCGGCTCGTTTGGCGCGCGGGAACCGCGTCAGGTCGGTCATCGGGCGGGACTCGTTGTAGCCGGGCGTCGGGCTCCACCCGTAGTTGGCGCCGGGTGCGACGCGGTTGATCTCGTCGTCGCGGTCCGGGCCGTGCTCGACCGAGTAGAGGCTGCCCCAGTACGGGCGCAGCGCCAGGCCCTGGACGTTGCGGTGCCCGTACGTCCACACGTAGCGGGCGTTGCCGCCGCGCCGGTAGAAGGGGTTGTCCGTCGGGATCGACCCGTCGAGCCGCACCCGCAGGATCTTCCCGCCCAGCGAGCCGGGGCTCTGCGGGTTGGCGCCCTGGGCGGCGTCCCCGGTGCCGATGAACAGGTCGTTGCCGCGGATGACCATGCGGCAGCCGTTGTGCCGGCCCGAGCCGATCGGCAGGCCCGAGACCATCGTCCGGACGCGGGTCGCCGTCGTCGGGCTCGTGAGCTTCCACTTCCAGACCTCCACGTCCTTCGGCCGGGTCGCGCTCGCCGCGACCGACATGCAGGAGTAGAAGTAGCCGTTGGACGCCGCCCCCGGGTCGGCGACGAGGCCCAGCAGGCCGCCCTCCGACCGCGCCCAGATGCGCGGCAGGGCGAGGTTCACCCGCTGGGGCGCGGCGCCGGGGCGCTTGGTCCACACGCGTCCGGGGCGCTCGTTGTAGAGCAGGGTCTGGCCGATCCAGGTGACGTCCCACGGGATCGTCAGGCCGCCGACCACGCGCTGCACGCGCAGCGTCGGTGCCGCGGACGCCGGCTGCGCCGCCGGCACGAGCAGCCCTCCGGCGAGGGCGAGCGAGAGGGCGGCGGAGCCGATGACGGACGCCGCGGTGCGCCGGGCGGGGCGAGTCTGCTTCATGGGGACCTCTGTCTCGAACGTTTGCGACGGCACTCTAGGTCACCGGACGCCGCGGTGCCAGGCCTGGTGAGACGCGCGTCGCGGGCGTCGGCACTGTGAATCTGAACGGGTCGCACGAATGCGTCAGTTCTCACGCAACTTCTCTGGACGCCTGTGCGTCGAGGGGGCAGGGCACTACGTTCGCCCCATCAGGATCGGAGATCGCCATGCGCCGCACCCGCCCCCTCCTCGCGTTGCTCGTCCCGGTCGCGTTCGTCGCGTCGCTGCTGACGCCGTCCGCGGCCCTCGCCGCCCCGGCCGAACCCGTCGAATCCGCCGCGCCGGCGTCCCCGGAGCTGACTGGCGCCCCCGGCGCGTGGGAGGTCTTCCCGGCGCCGGGCGGGTACGGCGTCCGCTGGACGTCGCCGGCGGCGCTGCCCGTCACGTCCGACCGCCCGCGGGTGCTGTGGCGCGGGCGTCCCCTCGAGACGACCCTCGACGGCCGCCGCCTGGACGCTTTCGCGCCCGGCGTCCGGCGGCCGCAGGCGTTCGAGCTGGACGCCGTGCTGAGCGGACGCGCGCTCGACGAGGGCGGCCGTCCGGTCGCGGGCGGCCCGCTCGGGACGCGGGGCGCCGCGGCCGGTTCGGCGTCCGGAACCGCGGCGTCCGGCAGCGCGGTGGCCGCGCCGACGTCGGTGTACCCGGTCGACCCGGCCAAGCCGGGGACGTACGCGACGGCGGCGTCCGACTACGACGCGGGGACGCTGAAGTACCCGGGCTTCCCGCAGTCGCTGAACGTCCGGGGGCACGTGGTGCAGCCGAGGGCGGGGCAGGTGAGCGGGCGGCGTCCGGTCGTCCTGTTCCTGCACGGGCGGCACGACTACTGCTACCCGGTGAAGGGGGCGGCGGAGTCCGCGCCGGCGGGCGCGTGGCGGTGCCCGGCGGGCACGAAGCGGGTGCCGAGCGAGCTCGGGTACCAGTACCTGCAGCAACTGCTGGCGTCCCAGGGGTACGTGACGGTGTCGATCGACGCGGCCGCGATCAACGCGATGGACGACGCGTCCCCCGACGGCGGCGCCGAGGCGCGCGGGCTGCTCGTCAAGCGGCACCTCGACCTGTGGAAGACCTGGGCCGACCAGGGCCGCTACCCCGCCGACCTCGGCAACGTCGTGCTCGTCGGCCACAGCCGCGGCGGCGAGGGCGTCAACCGGGCCGCGCAGCTCGTCCCGGAGGATGCGCCGTACCGCATCGCCGGCGTCGTCTACCTCGCGCCGACGAACTTCGCGGGGCAGACGATCCCGTACGTGCCGGCCGTCACCGTGCTGCCGAGCTGCGACGGCGACGTCAGCGACCTGCAGGGGCAGTCGTACGTCGACCTCGACCGCGACATCGCTCCCGACGACACGAGCCTGAAGGCGTCCACGCTCGTCATCGGGGCGAACCACAACTACTTCAACACCGAGTGGACGCCCGGGCTCTCCAAGGCGCCCTCGTTCGACGACGCCGGGGCGATGCCGGGGTGCAAGCCGGGGGCGGGCGTCCGGTTGTCGGCGGGGCAGCAGCAGGCGTCCGGGAAGGCGTACGTCGCGGGCGCGGTCTGGTGGATGACCGGCCAGGGGGACGCCCGCGCGCGGCTCCTCTTCGACGGGACGCCGGGGCGGGTGGCGTCCGTGGGTGCGCGTCCGGTATTCAGCCACGCGATCATGGGCGGACGCGACCTGCGTCGCGTCGGTGTGGACGCCAAGCCGACCGCCGCGGTGGGCGCGAAGGCGTCCCTGTGCCGTGCGGTCATGGACTACGGGCCCGGTTCGTGCGCGGCCGACGGGGCGTTCTCGCCGCACTGGAAGACCGACTGGGCGTCCGGGGAGCCGTTCCAGCAGGAGCTGTTCGTCCGGTGGACGGCCGCGGGCCAGGGCGCGGGCGTCGCGTTCGCGAAGCCGCTGTCGCTGCGGGACCGGGCGTCGCTCGACCTGCGGCTGATCGCCAACCCGGCCGACGGCGGCCCGGCGATCTCGCTGCGCGTCACGGACGCCCACGGCGCGGTGGCGACGGTCGACCCGGCCGGCGGGCGCTCGCTGCCGCTGTTCGGGGCGAAGGCGGACGCCCAGCCCGGCGCGCGGGTCGCGCAGACCGTGCGGGTGCCGACGGCGTCGCTCGCCGGCATCGACGCCGGCGCGATCGCGTCGGTCGAGATCGTGGGGCGGTCGGCGTCCGGGTCGGTGTGGCTGCTGGACGTGGCGTCCGTGCCGACGGCGACGCCGGCGGCGCCGAGCGTCCGGATGCCCACGATCGCCCTCGGGGACGCCCGCGTCGTCGAGGGCAACGGCCCTGGTCAGGGCCGGGTCGACCTGCCGTTCACCGTCTCGGGGACGCTCGGGCGTGAGGCCACGTTCGTCGTGCGGACGGCGTGCGACGGCGTCGGGACGTGCCCGTCCGTCTTCAGCGTGACCGTGCCGGCAGGGGCGAAGAACGGGGTCGTGCGGCTGCCGTACGAGCGCAACACCACCTGGGACGGCGCGCAGCGCCTGATCACGGCCAGCGCCCGGCCGGTGCGGGGGGTCATGCCGACCCGCGACACGGGGGTGGCCCGCATCATCGAGGACGACCCGCGTCCGGTGTTCACCGTGAAGCCTCTGGCGGCGCGCATCAAGGAGGGCGCGCGGGCGTCCTGGCGGGTGTCGCTGTCGGCGCCCGCGGGGGTGCCGCTGTACGTGCGTGCGGTCTTCGTGAAGCCGGCGAAGGGGAGGGCTGTCCAGGTGCGTGACCTCGACCGGACCTGGGTTCGCCAGTACTACGGACGCCGCCCGGCGGCGGCGCCGTTCGCCGGCGAGTGGACCGCGCTCTACGGCACCATCGAGCCGGGCAAGCGAGAGGTGACGTTCAGCGTGCCCACCGTCAAGGACCGCGTGAAGGACGCCGGCGAGCAGATCGTGCTCACGGTCGACTACGAGCCGGGATTCCCGCGCGACACCCGCCGGTACCCGGTGGTGGTGGGGTAGCGGCGCCCGGCCCGTCGGCGCCACCCGGACCCGCCCGTTCTGCTTCCATTTCGGAAGCACAACGGAGGAGCCGTCGATCAGCGCTCTGACAGGGTGATGGACCCGGTGTCCGTCTGGGCGGCGACCTGGTGCGGGGACGCGTCGTCGTGCGTGAGGCGGTCGGTGACGCTGCCCGTCCCCGTGGTGGCGCGCACGGCGTAGCCGCCGGCCGGGAGCCCGGCGACGATGCTGCCTGTGCCCGTCCGCAGGTCGACCGCGTCGGGCTGCGGGCCGTCCAGGTGGACGCGGACCGAGCCGGTGTTCGTGGACGCCATGAGGCGTCCGTCGACGGTGCCGGCCACGCTCACCGAGCCGGTGCCGGTCATCGCCATCAGCGTGGACGCCGACCCGTTCACCCGCACGGAGCCGGTCCCGGTGGAGACCTGGAGTTGGTCGGCGTCCGCCTCGACGGTGGCCGAGCCGGTCCCCGTCTGGACGAGCATGCGCGGTGTGCGTCCGGCCGGCAGCGTGACCGTGAGCTCCGGGCCTGACCCGAAGAGGTTCACGCGCAGGGGCCAGCCCACCCCGGGGCGGAAGTCCGCGGTGAGGGTGCCGCCCTGCTCCGTCTGCGTGAACGCGCTCGCGCCGGCGGGCCAGGGGGCGCGGTAGTCGAAGGTGGGCCGGTCGACCGTCCCGCGGACGATCCGCACGGACGCGTCGTCGGCCTTGACGACCAGGGACGTCGGCATCCCCGCGGCGGCCGCGGCCTTGGTGCCGGAGACCGTGTTGATCGCGCCGAGTGCCGAGAACGTCGCCGAGCCGACGAGCGCTGCCGCGAGGATGCCGCCCACGACGAGGGTGGTCCGGCGGTGGGGCCTCTGCCGGTGGTCGGTGTGCTGGGGGTCGGTCTGGAAGTCGGTCTGGGGACGGGGAGTCATGTCAGTCCCTTTCGTGGGGGCGGAGCGGGTGGGTGG
>CALMAD010000110.1 GCA_937859105.1 uncultured Propionibacteriaceae bacterium | reverse complement strand
GCGACCGTCCGCGACGTGATCGTCGGCGGCGAGCCCGACCACGTGTGGGCGGCCAACCCGACGACCCGGTCGATCGTGGAGCACCTGCTCGCCGACATCGCGCTGGACGCGGCGGTCGACGACCTCTCCGGCGGCGAGCGTCGCCGGGTCTCGCTCGTCGCGCTCACGCTGGGCGGGCACGACCTCGTGGTGCTCGACGAGCCGACGAACCACCTCGACGTCGAAGCCGTCTCCTGGCTCGCACGGCACCTGAGCGACCTCGCGGCGGGCGGCACGGCGATGCTCGTCGTCAGCCACGACCGCTGGTTCCTGGACGCCGTCTGCACGCGCGTGTGGGAGGTCCACGACGGCGTGGTGGACGCCTACGACGGCGGCTACGCGGCGTACGTTCTGGCGCGCGTCGAGCGGCAGCGGCAGGCGGCGGCGAACGAGGCGCGGCGGCAGAACCTCGCCCGCAAAGAGCTGGCCTGGCTGCGCCGCGGCGCCCCCGCCCGCACGTCGAAGCCGCGCTTCCGCATCGAGGCGGCGAACCAGCTCATCGCCGACGTCCCCGATCCGCGCGACAAGCTCGCCCTGCAGCAGTTCTCGGTGACGCGCCTCGGCAAAGACGTCTTCGACCTCGACCGCGTGACCCTCGACCTGCCGGCGGCGCCCGGCGAGAGCCGTCCGCGGCACCTGCTCGGGCCCCTGACCTGGTCGATCGGCCCGGGCGACCGCATCGGGCTGGTCGGCGTCAACGGCGCCGGCAAGTCCACGCTGCTGCGGCTGCTGGCCCACGAGCAGGCGCCCACCTCGGGCCGGGTGAAGCAGGGCAAGACGCTGCGCGTCGGTCACCTCAGCCAGGCCGTCACCGAGCTGGACGACTCCGAGCGCGTCCTCGACTCGGTCAACCGGCTGCGCCGGGAGACCCTGCTGGCGACGGGGCGGGAGGCGTCCGCGTCGCAACTGCTCGAGGAGTTCGGCTTCACCGGCGACCGGCTCGTCACCCGCATCGGCGAGCTGTCGGGCGGCGAGCGGCGGCGGCTGCAGTTCCTGCGGCTGCTGATGGCCGAGCCGAACGTGCTGCTGCTCGACGAGCCCACGAACGACCTCGACATCGACACGCTGACCGTGATCGAGGACTACCTCGACACCTGGCCCGGCACCCTCGTCGTCGTCACGCACGACCGGTACTTCCTCGAACGCGTCTGCGACGTCACCTACGCGCTCGCCGGCGACGGCCGCTGCGTGCTGCTGCCCGGCGGCGTCGACGAGTACCTCGAGGGACGCCGCCGGCGCGAGTCCGCCACGCCCGTCTCGGCGCGGGGCGCAGGGCCGGCACCCGCGGCGTCCGCCTCGAACGGGCCGAGCGCCGCCGAGACCCGGCTGGCGAAGAAGGAACTGTCGCGGCTCGAATCGCAGCTCGACAAGGTCGGACGCCGCATCGAGGCCATCCACGCGCAGATGGCCGAGCATGCGTCCGACTACGGCAAACTCGCCGAGCTGCAGGCCGAGCTGTCCGCCCAGACCGAGGCGAAGGACGGCCTCGAGCTCGCCTGGCTCGAGGCCGCCGAAAGCATCGGCTGAGCCCGCCGCCACGCGGGCCTGCGGCCCGCCTAGGCCTCCTGTCTGCCCTGCGGCTCGACGGAGACGGCCCCGACCACGTCGCGCAGGTCGAGCCACCACTGCTTCTTCGGACGCCGGTGCTCCAGCTCCATCTGGCCCATCATCCCCGCCAACGGCTGCGCCCGGACCTTCGCCTCGACCAGGCCGAGGTAGAAGCTCTCGTCGGTGCCGGCGTCCAGTTGCTCGGTGACGAGGCGCAGCGCGCGCGACACCAGCCGGGTCGCCAGGAGCCGGTCGAACGGCGTCGGGACGCCGCCCTGCTGCTGATGCCCGATCACGGTCGACCGGACGTCGTAGAGCCCGTGGCTCTCCTCCTCGAACAGCCCCGCGATGAAGTCCGTGGTGTAGTGCTCGTTCGCCTTCTCGTTGCGCATCGCGAGCACCAGCTCGCGGCCTGCCGAGAAGCTCTCCTTCAGCCACCGCACGTCGTCGTTGAGCTTGTCGAGGGTGATGCCCTCCTCGTTCAGGTAGGCCTTCTCGGCGCCCGCGGCGAGGCCGCTCATGAGCGCGAGGTAGCCGCAGTAGAGGCCCATGGTCTCCACGACGAACACCCGCCGCACGGCCTCGGCCGACATCTTCACCCGGTCGAGGGTCTCCACGATCGTGTTCAGCGCGGTGTCGGTGCCGATCGCGATCTCGGAGCCGGGCAGGTTGTTGTCGATGCTGACCGGGACGCACACGATCGGGATCCGGAACGCCGGATACCGCTCGCGCTCGTGGTTCAGCAGGTAGGCGGCCTGGTAGGCGTTCCACCCGCCGATGACGAGGAGGGCGTCCACGTGGTGCTCCTCCAGCGCGCGGCTGATGGGGTAGAGCTCCTCGATGGTCGGGATGTGGCGGCGCAGCCCGAGGTGCGCCCCGCCGTCGCCCGTCCAGCCCTCGACGTCGCTCCAGGACAGCGGCGAGACGTCGCCGGCCGCCAACCCGACGAAGCCCCCCTGGACGCCGAGCATCGCGTGCCCGCGGCTGATGCCGAGGCGGACGGCCGCCCGGGCGGCCGTGTTCATGCCGGGCGCGAGCCCACCGGCGTGGATGATCGCGATGCGCTTGGTGTCCTCGTCCACCTGGACGCGGGCCGGCTCGGCCATCTCGTGGAAGATGCGGTCCATCTCCATGAAGCTGCCGCCGCGGTACTCCATGGCCTGGTCGTACTCGGACGCCGCGATGAGTTCGGGCACCTCGCGCGTCCGGCGGACGGCGTCCATCAAAGGCACCTTGGTGACGCGGTTGCCCTTGAGCCCGATGACCGGGCCCTCCTCGGGCCCGTCGTCGGCGAGCACCTCGAGCGCCGCCGCGTAGCCGAGCCAGGTGCTGCACCAGCGGTCGAACGCGCTCGGCGTCCCGCCGCGCTGGACGTGGCCGAGGATCGTCACGCGCGTGTCCTCCCCCAGCCGCTCCTCGATGATCCGCCGGACGTCGTCCGCGCGGATCGCGTTGCCCGCCCGGTCGGTGGCGCCCTCGGCGACGATCACGAGGGAGTCGCGGCGTCCGGCGGCCCGGCCGCGCCGCAGCTCGGCGCACATGCGGTCCTCCCAGCCGTCGGCGGGCGGGCTCTCCGGGATGAGCACGTAGTCGCAGCCGCCCGCGATCGCGGCCATGAGGGCGAGGTAGCCGCAGTGGCGTCCCATCACCTCGACGACGAAGCTGCGCTGATGGGACGCCGCCGTCGACGTCAGCGCGTCGATCGCGTCGATGATGCGGTGCAGCGCCGAGTCGGCGCCGATCGTCATGTCGACGCCGACCAGGTCGTTGTCGATCGAGCCCACGAGCCCGGCGAAGCGCAGGCGCGGGTGCGCGTCGGCGTCCGCCTGGCTGATCTCGCCGGCGTCCACGAGCTCGGCGAGCAGGCTCGGCCACTCCTGGCTGAAGGCGTTCAGCCCCGAGAGGCTGCCGTCACCGCCGATCACGACGAGCCGGTCGATGCCGCTCCGGACGAGGTTGGCGGCCGCCTTGCGACGCCCCGCCCGCTCGCGGAACTCCTTGCTGCGGAACGTGCCGATGATCGTGCCGCCCTTGTGCAGCGTGTTGCCGACGTCGTTCCAGCCGAACTGGCGGACGCCCTCGCCGCCGTCGATCATGCCCTGGTAGCCCTCGTAGATGGCGAACACGTCCGCCCCGAAGGTGAGTGCGGTGCGCACGACGGCGCGGACGGCCGCGTTCATTCCCTGGGCATCCCCACCGCTGGTGAGGATGCCGATTCGTTTGCCTTGTCCGTGATCGAGTGGTGGTACCTCACGCATGGCGTGCTCCTTCGCCGTGACGGCGGGTCGGGGACGCCTCCATCATGGCGGACAATCAGCTGACGATGTGCTCCTGCTCAATGATCGAATCGCGCAGTTCGCGGCGTTCACGCTGCTGGTCGGGGTCGGGCACCGGGACGGCCGAGAGCAGCCGCTGGGTGTAGAGGTGCTGCGGGCGCTGGACGATGTCCTCCGTCGGCCCGACCTCCACCAGCGAGCCCATGTGCATGACCGCGATCTGGCTCGACACCTGCTCGACGACGGCCAGGTCGTGGCTGATGAACAGGCACGCGAAGCCGTGCTCGGTCTGCAGGTCGCGGAACAGGTCGAGCACGCGCGCCTGCACCGACACGTCGAGCGCCGAGGTCGGCTCGTCGGCGATGAGCAGCTTCGGGTTCAGTGCCAGCGCCCGGGCGATGCCGATGCGCTGCCGCTGGCCGCCCGAGAGCTCGTGCGGGTAGCGGTTGCGCATGCTGCGCGGCAGCTCGACCGAGTCGAGCAGGCCCTCCACCCGCTTGCTGATCTCGGCGCCCTTGAGGCCCTCGTGCAGCAGCAGCGGCTCGCCGATCGACTCACCGACGGGCAGCCGCGGGTTGAGCGAGCTGCCCGGATCCTGGAACACAATGCCCACCTGCCGGCGGAAGTTCTTCAGGTCGGCGCGCGTGGCCCCGCTCAGGTCCACGCCGGCGACGGAGAGGCGTCCGCCGCTGATCGGCAGCAGGGCTACGGACGCCCGCCCGATCGTCGTCTTGCCCGAGCCGGACTCCCCGACCAGGCCGACGACCTCGCCCGGGTCGACCCGCAGGTTGATGTGCCGCGCCGCGGTGAACGCGGGGCGGCGTCCCTGCTTGGGGTAGGTGATCTCGACGTCGTCCAGCAGCAGGGCCGGCGTGACGTTCGGGTCGCCGTCGCGCGCGGGGACCGGCACGTCGTCGCGGGCGACGAGGGTGGCCGGGTGGCCGGTCACGTCGTCGGACGCCGTCCCCAGGTGCGGCACGGCCGCCAGCAGCGCCTGCGTGTAGGGGTGCTGCGGGTGGTGGAAGATCTGGTCGGACGTGCCGTGCTCGACGACCCGGCCGTCCTTCATCACGATGATCGTGTCGGCCATGTCGGCCACCACGCCCATGTCGTGGGTGATCAGGATGATGCCGGCGTTCACCCGCTCGCGCAGCTCGCGCATCAGCTTCAGGATCTCGGCCTGCACCGTGACGTCGAGCGCGGTCGTCGGCTCGTCGGCGATGAGCAGCTTCGGGTCGCAGGCCAGAGCCTGGGCGATCATGATGCGCTGCCGCTGGCCGCCGGAGAGCTGGTGCGGGAACTTGTAGAAGCTGGATTCGGGGTCGGGGATCTCGACCAGGCGCATCAGCTCCAGCGCCCGCTCCTTCGCCGCCGTCGGGGCCATCAGGAAGTGGGTCCGCAGCGTCTCGACGATCTGGAAGCCCACCGTGTAGACCGGGTTGAGCGCGGTCATCGGCTCCTGGAAGATCACGGAGATCTCGTTGCCCCGCACCTCGCGCATGCGGCTCTGCGACATCCCGACCAGCTCGACGCCCTTCAGCTTCGCCGAGCCCGTCGCTCGCCCGTTGGGCGGCAGCAGGCCGATGAGGCTCATGGACGACTGCGTCTTGCCCGACCCCGACTCCCCCACGATCGCCAGCACCTCGCCGGCGTGGAGCGTGTAGTCGACGTGGTCGGCGGCGACGAACCACTCGTCGTTCACCCAGAAGTTCACGCACAGGTCGGTCACGTCGAGGATCGTGTCGCCCTTGGCGACCTCGCCCCCGGTACTGCGCGACAGCTTGACGGCACTCCCGAAGCCGCCGCGGCCGCCGCCTGCGGCGCCCGCCTGCTCGGCGCTGGTGCTCATCGCTCCTCCTTCGTGGGGCCGTCAGTCTCGCTCGCCCCGCTCTTCTCGGACGCCGCCGTCGCGCCGGCGGCGGCCGTCGGGACGCCCTGGTCGGCCGGCAGTTGGTGGGTGGCCAGGCGCATCTGCCGGGCCGAGGGGATCTTGCGCATGCGCGGGTCGAAGGCGTCCCGCAGGCCGTCGCCGATGAAGTTCGCGGCCAGCGCCAGCAGGACGATGAACAGGCCGGGCCACCAGAACAGCCACGGCCGGGTCGCGAACGCACCCTGGTTCTCGGTGATCAGGTAGCCCAGCGACACGCTCGGCGGCCGGATACCGAAGTTCAGGTACGACAGCGCCGCCTCCAGCGTGACGGCCGAGCTCATCAGCAGGGTCGTGTTCACGATGATGACGCCGACGGCGTTCGGCAGCATGTGCTTGGTGATGATGCGCCAGTCGCTCGCGCCGGCGACGCGGGCGGCGTCCACGAACTCGCGCTCGCGGAGGCCGAGGAACTCGGACCGCACGAGGCGGGCGAGGCTCGTCCACAGCACGAGGCCGAGCGCGACCGACAGGATCAGCGGCATGTTGTTGTTGATCGCCAGCGTCTGCTCGGGGGTCGCGTTGAAGCGGATCGGCAGGATGCCGACGAGCTTGCCGAGCACCGCGCCGAGCACGATGACGGGCAGGGTGATGACGAGGTCGGTGATCCGCATGAGCACCTGGTCGAGGACGCCGCGGTAGTACCCCGCGAGCGCGCCGACGGTGACGCCGACGAGCAGCGCGATCGCGCTCAGGCAGAACATGACGAACAGCGACGTCTGGACGCCCTTCATGACGAGGGCGAACATGTCCTGGCCGATGTTGTTCTGGCCGAACGGGTGCTCGCCGATCGCGAAGGTCGTGCCGCCGAACAGTCCGGGGATCTGCAGCGTCGGCGTCCCGCCGTTCAGGACGTCGCCGGGCGAGTTGAAGTTCTGCACGTGCCACAGGCCGGGGATCGGGCCGATCCCCATCGTGAGGGTCGACAGCAGCATGACGGCGATCAGCACGCCCAGGCCGAACATGGCCCCCTTGTGCCGGATGAACCGGCGCCAGACGAGCTGCCCCTGGGAGAGGCCCTCCACCTCCTTGGCCTCGCCGACGCCCTCGCCGCGGCCGTGCTCCTCGGCGGACAGATCGTCGGTGACCGCATCGTCGGGCGCGGCGCCCAGCCGCGGATCGAGACGGGGATCTTGGTTGCTCATGCGTTCACCCGAATCCTGGGGTCGATGATGGCGTACAGGAAGTCGGCGGCCAGGTTCGCGATCATGGCCAGCGCGCCGGTGATCATGATGTAGATCATGACCGGATCGATCTCGGAGAGCATGAGCGCGTTCACGAACATGCGGCCCATGCCGGCCCACGAGAAGATCGTCTCGGTGAGGACCGCGCCGCCGATCATCGTGATGATGTCGATCGGCACGACGGACGCCAGCGGCATCAGCGCGTTGCGCAGCGCGTGCCGCACGATGACCACCCGCTCCGGCAGGCCCTTGGCGCGGGCGGTGCGGATGTAGTCCTGGTTGAGCACCTCGAGCATCGCGCCGCGCTGGTAGCGCGTGTACGTCGCGAACGAGATCACGACGAGCGCGATCGTCGGCAGCACGAGGTGCGTGGCCTTGTCGAGCTGCGTGATCCAGTAGTCGCCGCCGAGGTTCGGCGTCTGCGACCCGATGGTCGCGATCGGACGCCCGCCGATCACGCTGGCGTTCACGTAGAGCTGCCAGCCCTGCAGGACGCGGTCGGCGAAGATCGCCGCCGCCTGGACGATCGCGACGACGACCGCGCCGCGGATCGACACGCCGCGGTCGGGCCCGCCGAACGCCCAGCCGACGGCCGCCCCCACGATGATCGCGACGACGAGCAGGCCCAGCGCGAGCAGATCGGACATCGGCACGTAGTAGAAGAAGTACTGCATCGGCATGTAGAGCACGACGCCGACCACGGCGGTCGCCAGCGCCGAGTAGAGGGCCCGCTTGTTCTGCATCCCGGCGAACACCGCGGTCATGCCGACCGCGGCCGCGATGCCCAGCACCGCGACGCCGACGAAGCCGAGCCGCGGGTTCTCCACCCAGCCCGAGAGCAGGGCGTAGGCGAGGATGCCGATCGTCACCGCGAACGCCACCCCGAACACGATGAGCTTGCGCCGCGTGTTCCCGCCCAGCGCGCCGGCCCAGAACAGCCCGGAGATGACCGACACGATGAGCAGCGCCGGCCAGTTCACGACCGGGTTGTTCAGGTAGTCGTTCACCCCGATCGCGCCGAACTGCTTGAGCAGCACCGCGAACCAGAAGACCGGCAACGCGTACATGACGAACGCGACGAACGTGATCGTGTAGTCGAACGCGGTGTACTGCCGCAGCGCCGAAACCAGGCCGACCGTGACACCCACGAGCACCGCGATCAGGGTTGCCGAGAAGACGAGCTGCACCGAGGTCTGGATCGCCCCGACCAGCATGTCGTTGACGTGCTGGCCGCTGCGCCAGGCCTCGCCGAAATCGCCGCGGAAGACGTCGAGGAGCCACTGCCACCAGCGCTCCCACCAGGGCCGGTCGAGGCCGAGTTGGCGGATGCGCGCCTCCATGAGCGCCTCGCGGTTCAGCGAGGGGCTGGAGCGCAGATCGTCCAGCGGGTCCATGGCGATGTTCAGGACGCCGTACATGAGGAAGGACAGAGCCAGGAGCGTGCCCAGCGCCAGTCCGAAGCGGCGGGCCAGGAATCTGATCATGAGATGCCTTTGAGCGATGGGATCGAGGGCGGTTCAGCGAAAAACGTTGGCCACCCCGGACTCGTGGGAGGCATTCTGCCCCCACGAGGCCCTGGTCAAGGGCGTTCCGGGATGACCAACGTCGTTGTCTTCGCCGTGATATGCGCTAGCGGCGGATCACTTGAGCTTCCACTCCCAGAAGTTCCAGAAGTAGGTCGGTGACAGCGCGATCGAGCTGACGTTCTCCAGCTTGTTGCTCGACGCCGTGATCTCGGGGAACTGGAAGATCGGCAGGCTGAAGGCGTCCGCCACGAGCTGCTTCTCCACATCCTGCAGGATGGTCTTCTGCTTGGCCGGGTCGGTGGCGACCTGAAGCTCGTTCAGCAGGCCGTCGACCTTGGCGCTGGAGTAGCCGCCGTAGTTGTTCTGGCCCTTGGTGCGGAAGGTCGCGTCCGACTCGGCGACGCCCGTGCTGGTGGACTGCCAGCCGAAGAGCGAGGCGTCGTACTGCTTGTTGTTCGGCAGCATCGTCGACCAGTCCTTGCTGCCCTTGTCGACGACCGTGAAGCCGGCCGCGTTCGCCGCGTCGCGGATGTAGGTGAACTCCTGCTGACGGCGCGTGTTGGTGTTGTCGTACAGGAACCGGACGGTCGGGTTCGTGACGCCCGCCTCCTGCAGCAGCTTCTTGGCCTTGGCCGTGTCTCCGCCACCGTAGGTGGACTCCATGCCGTTGCTGGCGACCGCGTCGTTGTAGTTCGGCGAGCCGGGGACGACCGCGAGCGAGTTACGGATCGTGGCGTCGGGGTTGAGCGGCTTGACGATGTTGTCGACGATGCTCTGGCGCGGGACCGACGTCAGGAACGCCTGCCGCACCTTGAGCGCCTTGGCCGCGTCGCCCCCGTAGGACGCCGGGTCGAACGGGCCGCCGTTGTTGAAGACGACGTCGACGTGCTCGTAGGTGGCGCCCTGGCTCGTGGCGACGTTGACGTTCGACAGGCCCTGGAGCTGCTTCAGGATGTCCGAGGTGGACTGCGGCTGAGCGAGGAGCACCTCGCCGTTCTGCAGGGCGGTCACGTTGGCCTGCGCTTCGGTGACGAAGCGGATCGTCACCGTGTCGATCGACGGCACGTGGTCACCCTTGTAGTTCGGGTTCTTCTTGAGGGTGATGAACTGGTTCTCCTTAAGGTCGGAGATCGTGTACGGGCCGTTGCTGACCACCAGGTCTTTGTCGGCGGGCATGTTGACCATGTCGAAGGCCGTGTTCCACGTGTTGGAGATCTTCGACAGCGCCGCGTTGTCCTTCTTCTGGAACGCGTCCATCAGGGCCTGGCTCGCGGCGGTCGGGTCGGCCGTGCCGAGCGCCTTCTTCGCCACGATGTGCGCGGGGAGGCCGACGGTGACGCGGGCGGCGTTGACCTCCCAGTCGACGTACGGCTTGGAGTAGGTGAACGTGACCGACTTGTTGTTGTCGCCGATCTCGGGGAAGTCCTTGATCAGCGCGAAGCCCGCGTCGGCGGAGTTGAAGTACACCTGCGAGCCGGTGTTCTGCGACTTGACGTTGCCGTCGTCGTCGGTCTGCACCTGGTGGTTGTTGAAGTTGGTCGAGTGGGCGGCCCAGCTCAGCACGACGTCGGACGCCGTGACCGGCACGCCGTCGGACCACGTCGCGGTGTCGGCGAGGGCGATCTTCACCTTCAGCGGATTGTCGGACACCTTCTCGTAGGTGGCGAACTTCGGGTTCGGAGTGAGCTTGAGCTCGTTGTTGTAGTAACCGGCCTGCTCGTTGGTCATGTAGATGACGTTGTTGTTCGTCACGTTGTTGCCGGACGACGACTCACCGTTGTACGAGTAGAACGGCTGGTTCCACGACACCGTGGCGACCTTCTGCTCGTTGATCGCGCTCGAGTTCACCGGGCCGGGACCGGCGCAGGCGGACAGGGCCAGTGCGCCGGCCGCCGCGGCGGCCGCCGCCGTCAGGAGCTTTCGGATCTTCAATGTTCCTCCATGTAGTCGAGCGCCCACGAAAACCGGACGCCTGGGTG
>CALMAD010000109.1 GCA_937859105.1 uncultured Propionibacteriaceae bacterium | reverse complement strand
CTCCTTTTAGTCAAAATGGCCACCCATCGTTGGGTGGCCATTTTGCGTTTACACGCGAGTGCGTACGAAGCAGAAGCAAGAGCCATCCCGCAAGGGGTGGCTCTTCTTCGTTAACGTCGCACGTCGAGGGAGCGTTCAGTTCAACGGCGGATCGGAAGACGCAGCGTGAGAACGGTGCCGGCGCCCTCGGCGGAGCGGATCGACACATCCCCACCGTGATGCCGCATCACCGTGGCGACGAGCGTGAGCCCGATGCCTGAGCCCGTGACGTCTCGCGCGTTCTGAGCCCGCGCGAGCTCATCGAAGACCGTCGGCAGGTCTCCCGCAGGGATTCCCCGGCCGGCATCCGCGACGTCGATGACAGCCCAGCCGTCTTGTTCACGCAGCCGCACCTCGATCGGACCCTGCGCCGAGTACTTGGCAGCGTTCGACAGCACGTTGTCGATCGCAAGCGACAGCAGGTCGAGGTCTGCATGCAGCGGTGGTACGGGCCACGGCACTCGGGTGACCGTCAACGACATCCGTGCGCCTGCCGCAGGGTTCTGTGCAGCCAACGCCGCCACGGCCTCGCTGAGGACCTGCTCGAGATCGACCATCTCGAGCTCCAAGGGGCGCGTCTCCAGCTCCGCCAGTTTGCGCAGGTCCCGCACCAGAGCGCTCAGCTTCGTCGCCTGAGTGTCCACCACCCGCCACTCGTCGAGTGAGGATCCATCCTGCGCCGCAGCTGCGGCCGCCGTCGCCCGGATCGCGGTCAACGGGTTCTTCAGCTCATGATCGAGCCGCGCAAGGAACCGTTGGTGATTCGCGTGCTCGGTCTGTGCCGCCTGTGCGGCGGCATCGGCCACGGCCTTCTGCATCCTGGTGCGCTCACGACGCCGCGTGCGATGAATGACGAGCATGATCGCCGGAACGGCGGAGACGAGGGCACCCGCGAGCACCACGGCACCGGGCAGCGCGAGGTCGATCGCGAGAAGGCGCTGGTCGCCGGCTGCAGCCATCACCCCCGCGGCGAGAGCGCACACCCCGACCGGCACGGCCGAGGCCACCCCGAGTGCCACGCCCCTGCGGTCGGTCATGCGCCCACCACCCGCGGAACGAACAGGTAGCCCATGCTCTGCGCGGTCTCGATGAGGCGTGCTTCTCCTGCGGAGTCGCCGAGCACCCGGCGCAGCTCGGCGATGCGGTGGTCGACGGCACGGCTCGATGAGGCGAAGTCGAAGCCCCACAGCGCTGACAGGAGCCGCTCTCGCGTGTGCACCTCCTGCGGATGCAGCATCAGGTACTCGAGCAGCGTGAGTGCTTTCGGGGTGAGGGTGAGTTCGGTGTCGCCCCGCCAGACGCGACGCGCGGTGCGATCCAGCGTGATGTCCAGGGCCTGCAGCCGTTGCGAGCCCCGGAGGGCACCGGCGCCCTGCGAGCTTCGACGCAGCACGGCGCGGATGCGCGAGATCAGCTCGTGCGGATCGAAGGGCTTGTTCAGGTAGTCGTCGGCGCCCTCGTCGAGGGCCGCGCTGCGCTCCCACGACTCGCCGACCTGGGTGAGCAGGATGATCGGGAGCCAGAGCTGCCGGCCCCGGATGCGACGGACGAACTCGCGTCCGTCGACGTGAGGCATGATCACATCGCACACCACCAGGTCGGGCACCTCGCGCTCCACCTCGGCCAGACCTGCGCGCCCGTCTTCGGCGACGCGCACGTCGAAGCCGCTCCTTCCCAGGAACGCGGCCAGCGCCCCGGTGATCGCCTCGTCGTCGTCGACGAGCAGGATCCGGGGGCGCTCGGTCTGTTCGGTGATCATCAGCCCCGCCCGAGGGAGTTCGCGCTGCCGTCGTCTTCCAGCGTCGGTGTCGGCCCCGTCCAGTACACCTCGTTGGCGCTCCCCGACACGGTCGCCGTGCCTATCGTCCCGGCATAGACGACGGTGCCGGAGCCGCGGAGCAGGAGTTCATCGACGTCGTCGGCGATCACGACGCCCGCATCGATGTCGATCACCAGACTCGCGCACGACCCCTCGACGCGCACCACGGCGCCGTCGTGGTCCAGCGGCCCGCTCGGGCAGGTCATCGTGATCGTGGCCGCAGCGATCAGCCGCTCGCGTTCGGCCGCGTTCGGCGCGGAGAGCGCCGGCGGTCCCGCGTCGGCATCCTCCTCGTCCGGTGACGAGGTCGCGCGCGGCGTGGTCTCATCCTGCGGTGCGGGGCCGGCCTCCTGCGGCGCAGGCGAGCGGACCTCGTCTGCGGCGGGATCGATGATGCGGACCGTGCATCCGGTGAGCAGCAGCGCCGCGATCACCACAGGAGTGATCGCGGCGATGTGCCGGCGTGCAGCGCGCATGGCATCCATCTTCTCGTGTCAGAAGGTCGCCGGGATGAAGATCTCGACGCGTCGGTTGAGCTG
>CALMAD010000108.1 GCA_937859105.1 uncultured Propionibacteriaceae bacterium | reverse complement strand
GATCCGCTCGGCAACATGGTCGCCGTCGTGCGCCGCGACGAGCAGTGCGTGGAGCAGGCGGTCGCGCTCGTCCTCGCCAGCAGCTCGGATCTGAGCCGTGAGCTCGCCGCAGACGACATCGCCGATGCCGGCGATGTGGTGGGGGAGCTGCGTATAGCTGCGGTCCCATTCGTCGCGCAGCGCAGTGAGGAGTCCGGGTGCTCGTGAGGTGAGCGAGGTTGTGGACATGAGTTTCGGCCTCTCGTGTCAGGGGGGTGAACACGAGCGACGTTCCTCAGCGGGTCTTGCTCAGACTCTTGGTCGTTTCGGCCCGTTCTCCCGCGACACATCGCGACCGCGTGCAGAACGCGCATGAAAAGGCCAGATCGCGATGGAAAAAGACGAAACGGGAAAAAGACGAAAAAAAGATGGGGGAGACCTGTCCGATCCGGCGGTCAATCAAGACCAATGTCCTGTGAGCGCCGGAGTCCGCCGGTGCTAGACGGCGACAGAAAGGGTCGGTTCGGTGGCTCAGGCATCAGCGGCAGACGAGTTTCCCGAGGGCTTCGTGAGCGACGCTGCTCACGCCCTGCGGGCCATTGACGACATCCAGCACGCGGCGGCCGGGCTGTACGAGAGCGCGCTCGACCCGAACGCGCAGGAGCGGATGCGCCGCACCCTCGAGCCCGCCCGACTGGCGCAGGCGGGGCAGGCCGCCAGCCGCGTTGCGCGGCTGCAGATCGCCGCCGAGGGGGTGTGACCGATGGGACTGTTCAGCAAGCGTGAGAAGGAGCCCAAGGCTCCGAAGGATCAGAAGTCGCCCGAGGCCAAGGGCAGCAGCTGGACTCACGGCCGGCAGATGAGCGGCCGGCTGCTGTCGGGCCTTCTGTTCGCGGCGATCGCCTGTGGCCCGATCGCACTGTTCGCGGCCGCGGCCCGACCAGCCGCGATCGCTTCCGCGCCGGCGCAGACGCAGGAGGCAGGGCTGAGCGTCCAGCAGCAGTCCGCCGGCGGGTACGCGCTGGGTTACGTGGGGTCCTGGCTGGGCGCGAGCAAGGAGGCGCCCGGCGACCTCGGCGACTACATCGACCTGGCTACGCTCCGTCAGCTCTCCGAGCAGCCCTGGGAGTACCGCAACCTCGCCGTGGTGTCCATCACCCCCGTCGACGAGACGAGCTTCATCAACGTCGTCGTCGCCGGCAATGTGAAGGAGCTGACCGTCAGCGACTCCAGCGACACGAGCTCGACGACCTGGCCGCGCCGCTACTTCCAGGTGGCGGTGTCGGCCGAGGGAGACGCCCTCCGGGTCGTGGGGCTGCCTGCTCCGGTTGCGGCGCCGGTGGAGGGGAAGACGACCTCCCTGGCGTACGCGCAGACGATCAGCTCGAGCGACCCGGCCGCGGAGACCGTGTCCGCGTTCCTCGGCGCCTACCTGGCCGGCTCGGGGGAGCTCGCGAGGTTCAGCTCCCCGGGTACCGACTTCACCGCACTCTCGCCTGCCCCCTACGTGAACGTCAGCGTCTTCGACCTGCGCGCCGACGTCGCGCCGGCCAAGACGCCGGGGGACGGCGACGTCGTCAAGGTCCTCGCCACGGTGTCGCTGCTCAGCCCGCTCGAGCAGCAGCTCACCTCCACCTACTCCCTGACTCTCACCGCCCGGGCCGGCCGGTGGGAGGTCAGTGCGATCGATCTTGCACCGCAAGCGACCTCTGAGAAGAAGTCGGCAACCCCCGCGCCGTCGCCGTCCGGCACCGGCAACTAACGAAAGGAAACACCCATCATGGGATTCTTCGACTGGATCAACGGGATCGTCGCAGACGGCACGACCGCATTCCGCGGACTCGTCGTGCTCGTCTCGGCGGTCGTGTTCTTCGTCGTCGCCGCGAAGGTGAAGTTCGCCGTCGCGACGACGGTCATCACAGGCCTGCTGTGCGGGTTCGTGATGTTCCTCGCCCTCGGTGGCGGCGAATGGGTCATGACCCTCATTCAGGGCGAGACCGTCAACGCCCTCGGCGCCACGGTCTACCAGCTCGCCGCGTAGGGGGTCCACCGTGGCCGAACGCGACGAAGACAGAGAGGTTGCGCGGTTCTACACGCGCAGCCGCCGGTTCCCGAAGTTCATCGGCCGTCTCCACGACGGCACGAAGATCCCCGGGGGACCCTACACGCTGACCCAGGGCATCGTTCTCGCGATCGTCCTGATCGGCGCGCTGCTCACGCAGCGGATGTGGGGGACCGGCTCTCCGCTCGTCGACTTCCCTCTCGCCATTGCCTTCTCGTGGGCGGCGGCGTGGGGAGCGGGCAGGATCCCGGCGACCCGCCGCAACATGCTGAACGTCCTGGCCGGCGGGCTGTCAGCCATGACCAAACCCGCCACCGGCAAGTACCGCGGCACCACCATGAAGATCCGACCCCCGCACTACGCCGGCGGAAAGACGACGATCGCCGACGCCATCGTCGACGTCCTGCCGCGACCCGAGGTCGCGATCCCGACCCCAACGCCGGAAGCACCCGCAGCGGTGCAGCCGGCCACGCAGCAGCGCTCGGCGCCGCTGGCCACTCGCACGCCCGCCCACGCGGTCAGCGGC
>CALMAD010000107.1 GCA_937859105.1 uncultured Propionibacteriaceae bacterium | reverse complement strand
AGAGGTCATAGGTTCAAATCCTATCCCCGCTACGAATGATGGAGGAGCGTTCCCGGATTCGTCCGGGGGCGTTCCTCTTTCGCATTCGACGAGACGATCGGTCGGTTACCCGCGAGGGGGACAACATCCCCCCCTCCCTCGCGATAGACTGTCCTTGCCTGGGTGGGGGACCTTCTAAACAGTCAGGGACTAAATTGACACGGCTTTATGCGCGTGGGGGAACTAAGCATGGGGCGCGCTTCGCGTCCGCTGGCGTTCTCGCCGCGCTCGGCATCTTCGCCTCCTCCGCGATCGGGGTCGGCCCGCTCGCGACGCTGGAGGCTGTCGCCGCGCCCACGTCCAGCGCTACCGCGCAGCCCACCGGCTCTGCCCCCGCCGCCACGCCTGAACGGCCGCGCGAGCGGGCTCCTCGCGTCGATCCCACCGAAACGCCACGGTCCGAGCCGACGCGCACGCGTACCCGCACGCCTCGTCAGACCGACCCGTCGCCGTCCCAGCGTCAGGCGGACCCGACGCCGCGCATCGCACAGCCGTCGCAGCCCGCCGAGCCGGCCCCGACGACCTCCGAGCCGTCTTCGACCAGCAGCGCGCCGCCCTCGGCGCGGCGCTCGCGCATCCGGATCGCGCCGCCGCCCGTCATCGTGTCGCCGCCTGCTACCTCCGAGGTGCCCACGCCGACCCAGCCGCAACCCCAGCCGAGCCCGTCGGCAGGCGTCCCGGCGCCGAGCAGCGCCATCGTCGTGCCGCCCGTGCCGAGTCCGCCCGCGCAGACCAGCAACCCGCCTCAGACGTCGAGCGCGCTGCCCGTCGTCCCGACCACGACCACCACGACGTCGACCGCACTGCCGCCCGGCACCCAGCTCCCGCCTGGCACTGTGTTGCCCCCGGGCACCGTCCTGCCTCCGGGCACCCCGGTGACGCCCGGCGTGCCGCTGCCCTCCAGCGTGACGCTGCCGCCCGGCGTGACCGTGCCCCCGGGCACCACGTTGCCGGCCGGCACCCGCCTCCCGGCGGGGTCCACGGTCGGAACGGCCACGTCGTCCCGCAGCGCGACGGCGAAGGCGTCCCCCGAGCCGACGTCTGCGTGGTATCCGCGCAACCGTCAGCTCCACCAGGCCGACTCGTCGGTGCCGGCGACCATCGCGTCGTCGCCCTACACGCCGATGGTCGGCGGCGGGGCGCGCATCGCGGGGCTCATCCTGACGCTGTTGCCGCCCGGGCTGCGCGGTCGCGTTCTCTAAGGGCGCACTCCTCGCGCCTCGCCGGGTGAGCCCCAGTGTGGTTCGATGTGAGGCGTGACTGTCGACCGCAACCTGGGTTACCCGCTCCACGAACACGTTCTCCGCAACGGGTTACGGGTGATCGTCAGTCCTGACAGATCGGCCCCCGTCGTGGCCGTCAACCTGTGGTACCACGTCGGCTCCAAAGACGAGCGGCCGGGGCAGACCGGCGTCGCCCACCTCTTCGAGCATCTGATGTTCCAGGGGTCGGCGAACGTGGCCAGCGGCGAGCACTTGGGCGTCCTGCAGGCGAACGGGGCCTCGGTCAACGCGACGACCTGGTTCGATCGCACGAACTACTTCGAGGCGGTCCCCACGGGCGCGCTCGATCTCGCGCTGTGGCTCGAGGCAGATCGCATGGCCACGACGACCCCGATCTCGCAGGAGAACCTCGACACCCAGCGCAGCGTCGTGAAAGAGGAAAAGCGGCAGCGCTACGACAACGTGCCCTACGGCGACGTCATCGAGCATCTGCTGCGGCTGACCTTCCCCGAGGACCACCCGTACGGGCACCCCACGATCGGCTCCATGGCCGACCTGGACGCCTTCACCACCGAGAGCGCGGCCGCGTTCTTCGACCGGTTCTACGTCCCCGGGAACTGCGTCCTGACCCTCGTCGGCGACATCGAGCCGCGCGACGGGTTCTCCCGCGCCAAGCACTTCTTCGGCGGCATCGAGGGCCGGGATCTCCCCGTGCGGGCCCCTGTCGCGCCCCTGCCGCCACTCGAGGGCATTCCCCGGGCCGTCGCGGTGGCGCCGGTCCCGGCGTCCGCGGTGTATCTGAGCTGGCGGCTCCCTCCGCACGGCACGCGGGAGTTCGACGCGTGTGAGATCGCCCTGGACATCTTGGGCGGCAGCGAGGCGGCGCGGCTCTACCGGCGCCTGGTGCACGACGACGAGATCGCCGAGAACGCGGGAGCCGCGGCGATGGGCCTGGTCGAGGGCACGTCGTTCGGCTTCGCGTTCGCGCGAGCCATCAAGGGCACCTCGCTGGCCCTCCTCGAGGACGCCCTGATCGAGCAGATCCGGCGGCTGGCCGACGAGGGGCCGACCGACGTCGAGCTGGCACGGGTGAAGATCCAGTTCGAGCGGCAATGGCTCGAACAGCTCGCGCGTTTCGACTCCCGCGCCGACCTGTTCGGCGCCTACGCGACGCTGCACGGCGACCCGGGCCTCGTGAACACGCGGATCGCCGAGATCGCGTCCGTCACCGGGGAGGAGGTGCGGGCGGCGGCGGCTACCTATCTGCGCCCGGAGAACCGCGGCGTCCTGCGGTACGAGCGGGGGCCGCTCGGCGGCTACGCTGCGGCGTCCGACGACGAGGGCGGCACGAGCCGGACACCCGACACCACCCGGCCGGCGGATTCGAGCGAGACGGACGCCACCCCGACGGACGCAACCGAGAAAGGGGCCCAGGCATGAGCACGCTCGCGAAACGTCCCAAGGTGCGCAAGCCTCGCGCCTGGGCGTTCCCCCAGCCCGACGAGTTCGCCCTCGCCAACGGCCTGCAGGTCATGCTCTTCCACCGGCCCGGGCAGCACGTCGTCTCGGCCGGCCTGTCGCTCGACCTGCCGCTCGCCGCCGAGCCGGACGCCCTGGAGGGCGTCGCGACCCTGATGGCCCGCACCCTGGACGCCGGGACGTCCGCCCACCCCGGCACCGCGTTCCAGGACGCCGTCGAGGACTGCGGGGCCGCCTTCGAGGCCAGCGTGGGGTACTCCAGCACGCACGTGTACGTCGACGTGCCGCGCTCGCACCTGGGGGCGGCGATCGCCCTCATGGCCGACGCGGTCGCGTCGCCGACGCTCGCCGACGCCGACGTCGACCGCGAGCGCGCGCTGCATCTCGCCGAGATCTCCCAGCAGTTGGCGAACTCGCCCCAACGGGCCGCGCACGTCTTCCGGAGGGCGATCCTGCAGCGCCGCTACCGCGCCTCGCGGCTGCGGGGCGGGGAGGCGGCCACGGTCGAGAAGGTGACCGGGGCGGACGTCCGCGCGTTCCACGCGAGCTACGTCGGCCCCGTCGGGGCGACCCTGGTCGTCGTCGGGGACCTGGACGACGCCGTCCCGGGCCTGGTCGAGGACGCCTTCGGCTCCTGGTCCAACCCGGGCCAACAGTTCGCCGAGCACGAATACCCGCAACCGCGACAGCGGCATCTCTACCTGGTCGATCGGCCGGGATCGGTGCAGGCGGACGTCCGGCTCGGGCACTTCACCATCGACCGGGCCGACCCGGGCTGGGCCGACTTCCAGATCGCCGTGCACGCGCTGGGCGGGGCGTTCCTCAGCCGGCTCAACCGGGTCCTGCGCGAGGAGAAGGGCTTCACGTACGGCGTCCGGCTGGTGAACGCGCCCCTGCGTGACGGCGGGTTCACGTACGTGCAGGGGTCGTTCCGGACGGAGGTCGTCGCCGAGGCCGTGTCGCTGCTCCCCGGGCTGCTGGACGTCCGGAGCGCGCCGTTCACCGCCGACGAGGTCGAGCAGGCGCGGCAGTACCTCGTGGGCGTCCAGCCGCTGCAGTACGCCACCGCCGCCGGCGTCTGCAACGCGATGATGACCCTGCTGTCGGCCGGGCTGGGCCCCGCCTACGTGGACGCCCTCCGCGCCGGCTTCCAACGCGTGACGCCGGAGTCGGCGACCGACGTCGCCTCCGTGCTGCTGCCCCCCGAACGCATGACGCTCGTCGTGGTCGGGGACGCCGCGTCGCTCGCCGGGCCGCTCGCCGAAGCGGGGTGGGACGTCCGCGTGCTCGACGAGGGCGAATGGATCTGACCCGCCCCCCGTCGCGGGGCTGACCCGC
>CALMAD010000106.1 GCA_937859105.1 uncultured Propionibacteriaceae bacterium | reverse complement strand
GGGCCGTCGTCCGTGCGGGGGCGGACGCCGGCTGCCTAGACTGGCCGCCATGAAGGTTGCCGTGTTCGGAGCGAAAGGGCGCATGGGCGCCACCATCTGCGAGGCCGTCGAGGCGGCCGACGACCTGGAACTCGTCGCCGCGATCGACGCGGGCGACGACCGGACGCCGGCGGCGTCCGCCGACGTGGCGATCGACTTCACCGTCCCCGACGCCGTGATGGGCAACATCGCCTGGTGCATCGAGAACGGCGTCCACGCGGTCGTGGGCACGACCGGGATCGGGCAGGAGCAGTACGACCAGGTCGCGCGCGACCTGGAGGGCAAGCCGACCAACGTCGTGATCGCGTCGAACTACTCGGTCGGCTCGATCCTGATGATGCACTTCGCCGAACTCGCGGCGCCGTTCTTCGAGTCGGTCGAGGTCATCGAGGCGCACCACCCGAACAAGGTGGACGCGCCCTCCGGCACGGCGAAGACGACGGCCGGCAAGATCGCCGCCGCGCGTCAGGCCGCCGGGCTCGGCCCGGTCCCGGACGCCACCGAGATCGATCCCGGCGGCGCCCGCGGGGCCAGCATCGACGGCGTCCACGTGCACGCCGTCCGGCAGCGGGGGCTGTTCGCGAACCAGGAGGTCCGGTTCGGCAACGAGGGTGAGCAGCTCACGATCGCCGAGAACGGCTTCACGCGGGCGTCCTACATGCCCGGCCTGCTGACGGCCGTCCGCGCGGTGCCCGGCCTGCCGGGCCTCACGATCGGCATCGAGAAGCTGCTGGGCATCGGCGCCTGACGCGCGCGTCGGTGGGGCGTGTGCGCCCTGGGGCGGGCGGTGTCGTCACCCCGCCCCGCCGCGCCCGCCCTCAGCCGAGGATCGTGTGGGGCGAGCGCTCGGCGTCCCGGACGGGCGCCGGGGGCGTCCCGTCGCCGAAGGGACGCCCGCCGAGCGACTCGCGCCCGTGAGGCGTCAGCCAGCCGGAGGGGTCCGGGCCGTCGGGGACGATGCCGAGCGGGTTCAGATCGCGATGAACCACGTAGTAGTGCTGCTTGATCTGCTCGAAGTCGATCGTGTCGCCGAAGCCCGGGGTCTGGAACAGGTCGCGCGCGTACGCCCACAGCACGGGCATCTCGGCCAGCTTGTTCCGGTTGCACTTGAAGTGCCCGTGGTAGACCGCGTCGAACCGGACGAGGGTGGTGAACAGCCGGACGTCCGCCTCGGTGATCGTGTCGCCCATGAGGAACCGGCGTCCGGCCAGCCTCTCCTCGAGCCGGTCGAGCGCCACCCACAGGCGCTCGTAGGCGGCGTCGTACGACTCCTGGGAGCCCGCGAACCCGCACCGGTAGACGCCGTTGTTGACCTCGGTGAAGACCCAGTGCATGAGCTCGTCCATCTCCGGACGCAGCGCCTCGGGGTACAGGTTCGGTGCGCCGTCGCGCTGGAACTCGGTCCACTGCGTGGAGAAGTCCAGCGTGATCTGGTTGAAGTCGTTCGTGACGACGGCCCCGGTCGTCGTGTCCGCGATCGCGGGCACGGTGATCCCGCGCGGGTACTCCGGGTCGCGCGCCAGGTAGGCGTCCTTGAGCTTGGGGATGCCGAGCACCGGGTCCACGCCGCCGGGGTCGAGGTCGAAGGTCCAGGAATCCGCGTCGTGCACCGGGCCGGGCATGCCGACGCTGAGGGCGTCCTCCAGGCCGAGTAGCCGCCGGACGATCAGCGTCCGGTTAGCCCAGGGGCACGCCCGCGCGGCGATGAGCCGGTAACGGCCGGGCTCGACCGCGACGGCGTCCGCGCCCTCGGGCACGTCGCGCAGCAGCCGGGTCGGGATGTAGTTCATGTCCCGGCTGAAGCTCTTGCCCTTGGTGGAGTAGTTGCCGCCGCTCGCGTGCTCCGGCCGTTCGCTGTTGTTGCTCATTCAACTAGTTAACCACAGGCACGCCTCAGGGCAAGTCCCCGCGGGGTGGGAAGCGTGCGTGCGGCCCGATCGCCGATGCGCATCAGAACATGTCGACCAGCGCGATGGTCCCGACGGCGAAGACGGCGATCGCCGAGACGACGAGGTACACGGTGAACAGCGAGCCGTCCTTGATGCGCCGGTCGGTCTCGGTGAACGACAGGTACAGCGTCGCGATGGACACGGCCATCAGGTACAACGCGTTGAGGATGCCGCCCAAGATCACCAACTGCAGCGGCGACGACACGATCACCGCGAGGACGCCCCACATGATCGGCATGACCACCATGAGGACGCGCATCCAGCGGGCCCGCGCGGAGGCGTCCGCCCAGTCGAACGCTCCGAAGATCGCCAGCGCCGCGGCGATCTGCCGAGACAGGCTGGGGACGTTCGCCAGGATCGTCTTGAACAGGGCGACCGCGGCGAACACGAGGAACACCACGCCGGCCCACTCGCCGACGGTGTCGGTGAAGATGCGCGAGATGACCCGGATGACGTCGTTGCCGGTCGGTGCCAGGTTCTGGGGGCGCAATACGGCCGCCCCCAGGATGTAGAACGCGGCCGTCGACAGCGTGTAGATCACCCAGGAGATCCAGGCGTCCTTCTTCATCACCGAGATCCAGCCGCGGGCGCGCTCGGCCCATTCGTCGGAGCCGTCGTTCGGACCGGTCCACGCGGCGTAGCCCTTCTCGACGCACCAGAAGCTGTACGACGTGATCTCGCCGGCGCCCACGCCGGTGAGCCCGAACATGCCCAGCGCGACGCCCATCGTGCCGGCGGCCAGTTGGAACGTCATCCCGGACGCCAGGTCGCCCGCCGTCCACGCGAACGGCGTCACCTGGATGCCGAACACCATCACGACGACGGCGAACGTCACGAGCACGACTAGCACGGTCGAGACGCGCTCGACGATGCCGTACCGGTTCGAGAAGTGAATCGCGATCGCGATGGCCACCATCACGAGCACCCAGAACCCGACGGACGCCGCCGACGTCGGGTCGCCGTCGATCGGCATCAGGATCGCCAGCGCCAGCCCGGCTGCCCCGAACACGCCCGCTTGGCTCGTCACGAACTGCAGGAACATGAGAATCGCGAGGTACGAGATCCACCCGCGCCCGAGGATCTTCGGCGGCACGTGGTCGTACCCAGGGATGCCCGGCTGCCCGGTCGAGATCGACCAGCGGGCCAGTTCGATCTGGACGGCGACTTTCACGAACGTCGAGACGAACACGAGCCACAGCAGGATGAACCCGACGCGGGCCCCCAGCGTGGTCGCGGTGATCAGCTCGCCCGACCCGACGACCGCGGCGCTCGTGATCATGCCCGGGCCGAGGAACCGCATGCTGGGCGCCCAGCCCTGCGGGGGCTCGCGGATCTTGCTCGGGTCGAGGACGTACGGGTCGCCCTCGGCGATCGCGTGGGCCGGCTGAGGGGCGTGGTGGGGGGATGACATCGGCTGCTCCAAGGAGGGACGTCCGCGCCGCCGTGGCGCGGGGGTGCCAGCAACCTAACGGGACGCGACCCTAGCGAGAAGGGGTTGCGCGCGGTTCCATCCGGAGGGGTGCCCACTCGCGGCCGTCGCGCGAACCTCCAAGCGGACGCCGCTGCACGGACGCCGCTGCACGGACGCCCCGGACGCCGCTCAGGAACGTCTCGTCGCCGGAAGACCCGGCGCCCTACAGCGCGGTGTGGAGGCGCACCATCTTCACGCGGGCGGCCTCGTCGGGGGTCTCGACCTCCTGATGAGCGCCGTCGGCCTCCCAGCCCGACTCGGTGACGAAACGCCTGGTCACGTCGTCGATCGAGCGCACCCACCACGTCGCGCGGGTGAACCCGTCGGCCCGCAGGGTGTCGGCCACGGCGTTCAGCAGACGCGAGCCGTGCCCTTGCCGCTGGGCCGACGGGTCGACGACGAACTCGGCGACCAGGGCGTCCTCGCCCGGCTCGGCGTCCGGATCGTCGGAGGGCCCGACGGCGGCGAACCCGACGACGCGGCCCTCGGCGTTCACCGCGACCAGCACGCGCAACTCGGCGAGGGGCGGTCGCATGATCGCCGACTCCCACGACTGGGTCATCGCGTCGAGGTCGACCGACCGCCACAGGGATTCGGCCACCTCGGCGGGCAGGGTCTGTTGCCAGGACCTCCGTTGGACGGACGCGATGGACGCGCCCTCGTGCGGGAGGGCCAAACGGACGCTGTCGGGCGTCGACACGCCGGGGTCGGTGCTCACGGACCCCATGCTAACCAGGGTGGACCGACCGCCTAAGGTGGTCCCCGTGCGTGAATCTCTGAGAACCCCTCCGAAGCTGGCCCCGGACACGCTCCGGATCATCCCCCTGGGTGGTCTCGGGGACGTGGGCCGCAACATGGCCGCCTTCGAGATCAACGGGCAGATCCTGCTACTCGACTGCGGCGTGCTGTTCCCCGACGAGAACCAGCCGGGCGTCGACCTGATCCTGCCCGGGCTGCACCTCATCCAGGACCGGTTGGACGACGTGGTCGGCCTCGTTCTCACGCACGGCCACGAGGACCACATCGGCGCCGTGCCCTACCTGCTGCGCCGGCGTCCGCAGATTCCCGTGCTCGGGTCCAAGCTCACGCTCGCGCTCGTGCGCGAGAAGCTGCGCGAGCACCGCATCCGCGACGTGGAGCTGCGCGTCATGGACGACGGCTCCCGCACCCAGCTCGGCGCGTTCGACCTGGAGTTTCTGTCGGTGAACCACTCCATCCCGGACGCCATGGCCGTTGCCATGCGCACGGCCGCGGGCCTCGTGTTGCATACCGGCGACTTCAAGATGGACCAGTTGCCGCTGGACCACCGGCTCACCGACCTGCGCGGCTTCGCCCGCATCGGCGAGGAGGGCTGCGACCTCTTCATGGCCGACTCCACCAACGCCGAGTCGCCCGGCTTCACGACGCTGGAGAAGGACATCCGGCCCGCGATGGAGCGGGTCTTCGCGCAGGCGTCCAAGAAGTTGATCGTGGCGTGCTTCAGCTCGCACGTGCACCGCGTGCAGCAGGTGATGGACGAGGCGGTCAAGGCGGGGCGCAAGGTCGTCTACGTGGGCCGGTCGATGGTCCGCAACATGACGATCGCGCAGGAGCTCGGCTACCTGCGCGTGCCCGCCGACACGCTCATCGAGCTGAAGGAGCTCGACAACTACCGCGACGACGAGGTCGTCATCGTGTCGACCGGCTCCCAAGGCGAGCCGTTGTCGGCCCTGTCACGCATCGCGAACCACGAGCATCCGGTCATCACCGCGGGGGAGGGCGACATCGTGCTGCTCGCGTCCTCGCTGATCCCCGGCAACGAGAACTCGGTGTACCGGGTCATCAACGGGCTGACGCGCAACGGCGTCAAGGTCGTGCACAAGGGCAACGCGCTGGTCCACGTGTCGGGGCACGCGAGCTCGGGCGAACTTTTGTACTGCTACAACATCATCCAGCCGAAGAACGTCATGCCCGTCCACGGCGAGGTGCGGCACCTCGTGGCGAACGCCGACCTGGCCGTCGCGACGGGGGTGCCGCGCGACCGCGCGATCGTGGTGGAGGACGGAGGGGTCGTCGACCTCGCGAAGGGTCGCGCCCGGGTGGTCGGCAAGCTCGAGTGCGGCTACATCTTCGTCGACGGCTCGACGGTCGGCGACCTGGGTGACGCCGAGCTGGACGACCGCCGCATCCTCGGCGAGGAGGGCTTCATCTCGGCGATCGCCGTGGTGAACCTCCATTCGGGCAAGCTCGTCAGCGGCCCCGACATCACGGCTCGCGGCTTCGTGGAGGGCGACGGCATCTTCGACGACATCGCGAACGAGGTGCGCGGGGTGCTGGTCGAGGCGCTGGAGGACGGCGCGGAGGACACCTACCAGCTCCAGCAGCTCATCCGCCGCCGCATCGGGCGGTGGGTCAACCGGGTCTACCGC
>CALMAD010000105.1 GCA_937859105.1 uncultured Propionibacteriaceae bacterium | reverse complement strand
CCCCTGCCCGCCGCGGGCGACGGCGGGCCCGGGCGCCCCCGCGCCCTCGGACGCCTCCGTGCGGCCCACGCGCTCGCCGAGGCCCCCGAACGGTGAGGTGCGGCGCGAGGACATGCCCCGGACGTTAGGCGTCCGCTCTGACAGTCCCGGGGCCAGGCCGGGAGGCGCGGCTGGAACGCCGGGCGGCCCACTGGTTGCCGGACTACGCTGTTCACGCCCGTGGTGTCGCCGAGTCGGATCGCCCGGCCCGCGCCGCCCGCGCGAGGAGGGGCTCATGACCCGCACCGTCGCCCAGTTGATCGCGGAGTGCCTGGTCGCCGAGGGGGTCGAGGTCGTCTTCGGCATCCCGGGCGAGGAGAACATCCATCTGGTGCAGGCGATCCACGACCACGCGGACCTGCGGTTCGTGCTCGTGCGACACGAACAGGGCGCCTCGTTCATGGCCGACGTGTACGCGCGGCTGAGCGGCAAGCCGGGGGTGTGCGCGGCGACGCTCGGGCCGGGTGCGATCAACCTGCTGCTCGGGGTGGCGGACGCGGCGACCGATTCGGCGCCGCTGGTCGCGATCTCGGCGCAGGTGGGGCTGGACCGCATCTACAAGGAGTCGCACCAGATCGTCGACCTGGTGTCGATGTTCGAACCCGTGACGAAGTGGGCCGACACGGTGCTCTCGCCCGCGGCGGTGCCCGAGATGGTGCGCAAGGCGTTCGACCTGGCCGAGGCGGAGCGTCCGGGAGCGACGTACCTGGCCATCCCGCAGGACATCGAGGCGGCGGACGCCCCGGCGCACCTCGTGCCGCTGACCGGACGCCCGAGCCACTCGGTGTCGCCCGATCCGGAGCAGGTGCACCAGGCGGTGCGGGTGCTGAAGGAGGCGAGCTTCCCGGTGGTGCTGGCCGGCCACGGGGTCGTCCGGGGGCACGCGGAGGCGGAGCTGCGGGACTTCGTGGAGGCGCTGGACCTGCCCGTCGCGACGACCTTCCAGGCGAAGGGCGCGCTGCCCGACCACCACCCCAACTCGCTGGGCGTCGTGGGCTTCATGCGCCACGATTACGAGAACTTCGCGTTCGACCACGCGGACGTCATCGTCGCGATCGGCTACGAGTTGCAGGAGTTCGACCCGGCCCGCATCAACCCGGACCACGACAAGAAGATCATCCACGTCAACCGGTTCGCCGAAGACGTGGACTCCGCCTACCAGATCACCGTCGACATCGAATCCGACATCCCGCACGCGCTGCGGGCGCTGACGCAGGCCGTGCGCTACGAGCCGATCAGGCCGTTCCCGTACCGGGCGGCGCCGATCCGGGAGATGCTCGTCAAGGAGTTGGAGGAGGGGGCGGTCGACGACTCGTTCCCGCTGAAGCCGCAGCGCATCGTCGCCGAGATCCGGGCCGCACTCGACGACGAGGACATCGTGCTCGTCGACACCGGGGCCATCAAGATGTGGATGGCCCGGCTGTACCCGACGCAGGCGTCCAACACGTGCGTGATCTCGAACGGGCTGTCGACCATGGCGTGGACGCTGCCGGGCGCGCTCGGCGCGCACTTCGCCGAGCCGGGGCGCAAGGTGGTCGCGGCGATGGGCGACGGGGGCTTCCTGATGAACTCCCAGGAGATCGAGACGGCGATCCGCGAGCAGATCCCGCTGGTCGCGCTGGTGTGGGAGGACTGCGCGTACGGCCTGATCAAGTGGAAGATGGACCTGGAGTTGGGCCGCCACGACGACGTCGACTTCACCAACCCCGACCTGGTCGCCTACGCCGAATCGTTCGGCGCGCGGGGGCACCGGATCTCGTCGGCGGGCGAGCTGGCTCCGGTGCTGCGCGAGGCGCTGGACGACGGCGGCGTCCACGTGATCGTCGTCCCCGTCGACTTCCGCGAGAACATGAAGCTCACCGACCGGCTGGGCGAGCTGACGATCAACCTGTGACGCTCGGACGCCGGCGTCCGGGCTGCCCCGGCTTCCTCGGGGGTCGCTTCCGCCCGGGGCCTTTTGGGCATCGCCCCTAGAGTGGACCGGGTGCCCGCGCGTCCGTCCGCCCATGCCGGCATGGGCTCGATCCCTCACGACGGCGGCGTGACGTTCCGCGTGTGGGCGCCGAACGCCCGCAACGTCGCCGTCATCGGCGACTTCTGCGACTGGCAGGCCGGACGCAAACACCCGCTGGCCCGCGACAGCGCCCACGCCGGCACGTGGTCGACGTTCGTGCCGGGCGTCCGCGCGGGCTGCCAGTACCGCTACCTGGTCCGCCGCGGCGGACCCTACCTGTGGCGGACCGACCCGTTCGCACGGCAGATCGCCGGACGCCACCGCAACGGCGTGGTGCTCGACCCGGCGACGCTGGAGTGGGGCGACGACGTCTTTCACGCCCCCGGCTGGGACGAGCTCGTGCTCTACGAGCTCCACATCGGCACGTTCGCGGCCGACGAGCACGGGCCGGGCACCTTCGACAAGGCCATCGGCCGGCTCGATCATCTCGCGTGGCTGGGCGTGAACGCGGTCGAGGTGATGCCGCCGTTCCAGTTCGCGACGCGGGTGAGCTGGGGCTACAACCCGTCCTACCTCTGCGCGATCCACGACGCCTACGGCGGCCCCTACGCCTTCGCGCGGTTCGTCCGGGCGGCGCACGAGCGGGGGATCGCAGTGTTCCTCGACGTCGTCCACAACCACCTCGGCCCCACCGGGCTCGACCTGTGGCGATTCGACGGCTGGCGCAAGGGCCGCTACGGCGGCATCTACTTCTTCAACGACCGGCGCGCGTTCACGCCGTGGGGCGCGACGCGCCCCGACTACGGACGCCGCCAGGTGCGCAGCTTCCTCCGCGACTCCGCGGTGTCGTGGCTGGAGGACTTCCGCGTCGACGGGCTCCGGTTCGACGGGACGAACTTCATCCGCTCCCGCTGGGGCGACACGCGCGACCCGGACGCCTACCTCCGGCCCGGCCACGACTACCTGTCGTCCCTGACCGCCGACCTCCGCTCGCGGCAGCCGTGGAAGCTGCTCGTCGCCGAAGACATGCAGCGCGACCCGGTCGTCACCCGGCCAAGCGCCGAGGGCGGGCTGGGCTTCCACTCGCAGTGGGACGCCGACTTCGTTCATCCGGTGCGCGCGGCCCTCGAAGCCCCGCGCGACGAGGACCGCGACCTGGGCGCCGTCGCTCGCGCGATCCGGGGGTACTACCTGGCCGCCCCGCACGAGCGGGTCATCTACACCGAGTCGCACGACGAGGTCGCCAACGGACGCTCCCGCCTCCCCGAGACGATCACGCCCGGCCGGGCCGACTCGTGGCACGCCCGCAAGCGCGCGGCGCTGGGCCTGGCGATCGTCCTGACCGCGCCGGGGCTGCCGCTGCTGTTCCAAGGCCAGGACTTCTGCGAGGACCGCTACTTCGACGACCGGCGTCCCTTGTCGTGGGACAAACGCGACCGGCATTCCGGCTTCCTGCACCTCGTGCGCGACCTGATCCGGCTGCGCCGCAACACCGACCGCTGGGCGGGCGGCCTGCACGGCGCCGGGACGCACATCCTGCGCGTCGACCGGCACCACGGCGTGATCCTCGTGCACCGGTGGCGCGCCGGCGGCCCGGGCGACGACACGGTCGTCGTGCTCAACTTCTCGACGCGGACGCTGCCCGGCTACCCGGTCGGGCTGCCCCGCCCCGGGCGCTGGCGCCTGCGCGTCAACACCGACGCCCCCGCCTACGGGGACGACTTCGGAGCGGTGGTCGCCGGCGACCTGGACGCCGCGCCCGGCGAGTGCGACGGCTACCCGGCCACCGCGCACGTCGACCTGGGGCCCTACGCGGCGCTGGTGTACTCCCAGGATCCGGAATCGGGCGTCGGGGCCGGGCCGGAGGCGTCCGGGCGCCGTCGACCCGCGGCGGACT
>CALMAD010000104.1 GCA_937859105.1 uncultured Propionibacteriaceae bacterium | reverse complement strand
CGGCGCTTCGCGGCGCCGAGTGCGGTGCGCAGGGCGTGCGTCGAGGAGACCTCGCCCCCGGTGACGAGGACGGCGGGCCGCTCGAGGATCGCCAGGCCGCGCCCCCCGAGGAAGGACGCCGGCGTCCGGCCGGGCACGACGCGGCCGGTGGGGCGGGCGTCCAGGAGGGTCCGCTCGGCGGGCGTGAGCTCCGCGGAGGGCTCGGCCGGCAGGACGTCGGCCTCTGTGAGGTAGCGGGCGTCGCTGCCGTCGAAGCCGGGGATGTGCCCCTTCGGCGCTTCGGTCAGCCGCTTGAGGGACGCCGTCGAGCGCGCCTGGTCGCGCGCCCACCCGAGGGCGACCGCGGCCCCGCCGACCGCGATGATGACGATGATCGCCCAGATCTCGGGGCTCATCGCGCGCCGGCCTCGGGTGTCGTCATGCGTCGACTGTAGTGGGGTGGGCCTCGCGGGGCGTCCGGAGGGGCGCGCGCCTCCGCGGACGGGCTGGCTCACCGCTAGACTTGCCGGGCATCCGGACGCCTGCGTCCGGTGCGGGCCTATAGCTCAATTGGCAGAGCAGCGGACTTTTAATCCGCGGGTTCAGGGTTCGATTCCCTGTGGGCCCACGGCCGCTCGTCCGGTGAAGCCGCGATCGCCGACGATTGGGCACTCCCACACGACTCCTCCGGGTGAGACGCGTGGCATCGACGGAGACAGGGCGTTACGTTGTCGGAGCATCAACCGTCGTGAGAGGACGTTCATGGCCAACGACACCGCCGCACCCCGGGAGCAGTTCTCGGGCCAGTTCGGGTTCCTGATGTCGGCGATCGGGTCGGCCGTGGGGCTAGGCAACATCTGGCGCTTCCCGGGCGTCGCGTACACCAACGGTGGCGGCGCGTTCATCATCCCGTACCTCGTCGCGCTGCTGACGGCCGGCATCCCGATCCTGATGCTCGACTACGGCCTCGGCCATCGGTTCCGCGGCTCGGCGCCGGCGGTCTTCCGGCGGCTCGGCAAGCCGTTCGAGGTGATCGGCTGGCTCCAGGTCGCGATCTGCGTCGTGATCATGAGCTACTACGTGGTCGTGCTCGCCTGGGCGGTCTCCTACCTCGGCTTTTCGCTGAACATCGCCTGGGGCTCCGACCCGGCTAAGTTCTTCACCGGCGACTTCCTCCACGTCAGCGACCCGGGCTTCACGGCGTCCCTCGACTGGGCGGTCTTCTGGCCGGTCGTGGGCCTGTGGATCTTCGTGCTCATCGTGATGTCCGGACGCGTGAACAAGGGCCTCGAACTCGTCAACAAGGTGGCGATCCCGCTGCTGCTGGTGATGTTCCTGGCGCTCGTCGTGCGGGCGTTGTTCCTGCCGGGCGCCGTCGAGGGCCTCAACGCGTTCTTCACCCCCGACTGGCCCGCCCTGGCCAACCCGCGCGTCTGGGTGGCCGCCTACACGCAGATCTTCTTCTCCCTCTCCGTCGCATTCGGCATCATGCTGACCTACTCGAGCTACCTGAAGCCGCGCGCGAACCTCGTCCCCACCGGGTTCGTCGCCGCATTCGCGAACAGCTCGTTCGAGCTGCTGGCGGGCTTCGGCGTGTTCGCCACGCTCGGGTTCATGGCCCACACCCAAGGCGTCGCGGTCAGCGACCTCGACCGCATCACCGGCGTGACGCTGTCGTTCATCACGTTCCCCCAAGTCATCTCCACGATGCCGGGCGGCCCGTTCTTCGGCGTGATGTTCTTCGGCTCGCTGCTGCTGGCCGGCTTCACGTCCCTGGTGAGCATCCTCGAGGTGATCGTCGCGGCCGTCCGCGAGAAGTTCAACCTGCGGCGTCCGGTGGCTGTGGCGATCATCATCGGCGTCGGGTTCGTGCTGTCCGTCGTCCTCTTCTCGACGACGAACGGACTCAACGCGCTCGACATCGTGGACGCCTTCGCGAACAACATCGGCATCCTCGGTGCCGCGGTGTTCGAGTGCGTCGCGGTCGTCTTCATCGCCCGGAAGCTGCGCGACATCCAACTCCACCTCAACCAGATCTCCACGCTGAAGCTGGGGTCCTGGTGGCGGTGGGCCATCGGCATCCTGAACCCGATCGTGCTCGCCTACATCCTGGTCGTTACCGTGGTCACCTACGCGACGGCCGGCTACGACCCGAAGAGCTACCCGGCGACCTTCAACATGACCTTCGGCTGGGGGACCGTCCTCTTTATCGTCCTGCTCGCCGTCGTCGCCACCATGCTGAAGTGGCGCACCGAGGTCGACAGGTTCACCCCCGTGCCGCTGGAAGGCCGGACGCACCGCGCCGGTGAGGAGGTGTCCGCATGAGCGCCCTCGCGCTGGTCATGATGATCGTGGCCATCCTGATCATCTGGGGCGGCCTGGTGTTCTCCACGGTCTTCCTGGTGACCCACCCGCTGTCGTCCGAGTACCATCCGCTCGACGATCACGAGTACGACCGGTACCCCGAATACGAGATCTGACGCGGGCCGCGTCCCCTCGGACGCCGTCCTCCCAGGACGCCGCCGGCAGCCGGCCGTCAGCGGCCGACCGCCGGGGCCCCACGTGCTCGGGGACGCCCTCGGCGTCCTCAGCGGATCGCGACGCTCGCCTCACTCGTATAGACGAGGAACGTCAGCGTCTCCTGGTGGTACAGCTCGATACTGTCGGCGTCGTGCGAGAGGTACCCGATCGAAAGATCCTGGCCGAGGTGCAGTGCGTAGTCGCCGCCGCGCGTCGACAACAGCAGCGCCCCGTCGAGACCGGGCGCCCACACGATGTCGCCGACCACGTGCTCGAGATGTTCTCGGATCGGGTAGCCGTGATCGGTCGTCTCCGACACCGCCGTGTACAACTCAGCCGACAGGCACAGCGCGTACGGCCCGTCGACGCCCGCGAGCCGCAGGGCCGAGGCCGCCTTGGCCACGGCGTCCGGGAACTCGCGAACATCCTCCGGCAGGGCGACCGGCTCGTTCGAACTGGTCGGCACGATGCCGTCGATGCCCGCCGCCTCGTTGCCGTGGAAGATCGCCCGATCCTCCGCGAGCGCGAGCCGCTCGACGGCGTCCTTCACCGGCTGCCAATCAGAATCCTTCGAGCCGCGCTCGACGTCGTTGACGGCCGCCCGGCTCACCCGGAACGGCACGCGCAACTCGACCACGAGTTGCGCCACGCGCTGGCGCGCCTCGACGCCCGGCTCGGGCGAGTCGAGTTCGCGCAGGTGCCCGGTGCCGACCGCCGCCAACCCGACGCCCTCAGGCCCCTCGACGTCGACGACACGACGCCCGGCGATCCATCGCGTGAACGTGCGACGCGTTTCCTCCTCGATCTCGTTCCACGCCGCATCGGTGATGGGGGCGAGGTTGCGGTGCAGGTTGTTGCTCATGATGCGCTCCTTTTGAGGCTGCCGATGCCGAGCGACCCGTCGGAGGCGCGCCCGGGCGTTGATTCGTTGGCGGACGCCGTGCCCGAAGCGGACGCGGCGGCGAGGTAAGGCTCCGGATCGTCCAAGAAGTCGGCCGGGGGCACGAAGAACAGGCACCCGGTCTCGGCGGTCGAGAAGTCGAGGATGCGGTCGTAGTTGCCGGGCGGCTCGCCGATGAACATGCGCCGCAGCATCAGCTCGGTCGTGCCCGGGTCGGCCGCGTATCCGATGAAATAGGTCCCGAGGACGCCGTCGCCGACCGACCCGAACGGCAGGTTCTGCCGGAAGATGTCGTGCTCCGTCCCGTCCGGATCTTCGATCGTGTTGGCCGTGACGTGGCTATTGGTGGGCCGCACGTCGTCGGGGATCTCGATGTCCCCGTGCTTGGTGCGGCCGATCACGCGTTCCTGTTCTTCGACCGACAGCGAATCCCACGCTGTCATGTCGTGCACGTACTTCTGGACGATCACGTAGCTGCCGCCCGCCCACGTCGCATCCTGCTCCGGGGAGAGGTACACGGTGTCGAGCGCATCGGGCCCCGTGGGGTTCTCGGTGCCGTCGACGAAGCCGAGCAGATCCCGGTCATCCCAATACCGGAACCCGTGCACCTCATCGACCGCCTCGACGCTGCTGCCGAGCGCGGTCATGGCGTGCCGGGCCAGCTCGAAGCAGACATCCATCTGCGTCGCGCGCACGTGGACGAGCAGGTCGCCGGGTGTCGCGACCGCCGTGTGCTTGCCGCCCCCGATCGGCTCGAACGGGTGCAGGTACGCGGGCCGAGGGACGCCGTACAGACGATCCCACGCCTCAGCCCCAATGCCGACCACGACCGTGAGCAGCGATTCCGGATTGCGGAAGCTCACCGAGCGGTGGAGCGCCGCGATCTCGGCGATGCCGGCGCGCGCTTCGCCCTCGCGCCCGGGGCGCACGGTCAGGGTGAGGAAGATCGCCGACTTGGCGGGGGTGGTCACGATGTCCTGGGGTCTCACGGTCCCTACCCTACTTGTCGCGGCCGACAGG
>CALMAD010000103.1 GCA_937859105.1 uncultured Propionibacteriaceae bacterium | reverse complement strand
TGCGCCCCTTCACGTCACCCCGCCGAGGACCATCCACAGGTTCTGATCATTGCTCGATGGGATGACCCACCAAGGACTGGCCGCCAAAGCAGTGGGAGCCATCATGGCCGCTGCACTGATCGGTGGCTGCTCTGCCGCGCCCACCAACAGCCCGACCCCGACAGGCCCGTCGCAGTCGGTGTCACAGTCACCCTCCGCGACGCTGACACCGACCCTGAGCCCCGAAGACCAGAAGCTCGAGGACGCGAAGGCGCGCGTCGTACTGCTGTGGCAGACCCTCGACGGTCTTTTGGTCGACTCGAGCAGGAGCATCAACGAGCTCGACACCCTTGCCTCGGGAGAGGCGCTGAGCAGCCTGCAGGTGATGTTGACCACGGTCCGTCAACGGGGGCAGGTGCAGGTCGGAGCGACGCAGATCCCCTCCCAGAGCGCACTCGCCAAGGGCGACGGATGGGTCGTCACCTCGTGCGTTGATCGCAGCGAGGCCATACTCACGGACAAAGACGGTCAGCCTGTCACGCCGGCCCCGCAGCCACGGCTCTCACACCAGAGCACTCTGCAGCTCGTCGGCGCCAACCTGCAGATCACCAAGGACGAGGTCCTCGGATCATGTTGACCAAGCTGATCGCGACGCTCGCCCTCTGTCTCGCGCTCACGATCACGCCGCTCACTGCTTCGCCCGCCTATGCGGAGGGCGGCTGTGAAGGGGCGAGCTGGGGAGTCGCGTGCGGAGTCGGCGTCCCCGGCTACGGCGGGTCGGGTCCCGCTGCTCCGCTGAAGAACACCCACTCCGGCAGCAGCGACCCCGTCGCTTGCGTGACACAGGAAATGCCTCCCCGTGAAGTGCCGTGTTCCGACGCTGAGCTGGGGACTTGGAGCAACGCCCGCGCCTGCTACATCAAGGCGGAATCGCCGCCACCGCCGCTGACGGACGCGGTGTGGAGCGGCAATACGACGGGGTCGATCTACCGGTGTTCGAGTTCCGGTATCTGGTCGGGTCCGGGCTCCTACCTCTTCTGGGCCGACAGCGCCCCCGGCGTCATCCCTGACCCCAGAGTGCTGGCCCTGCAGGCGGTGACCCAGATGCGTCTCCGTGCGGTCGAGATCGGGATGGCGCCCGACCCTTCACCTGGTTCAGTGGGCTTGGTTGGCTTGCCGATCTGGCTGTGGGCGGCCTCCCCGGACCAGAGCACCTGGGGGCCGAACACGAAGACCGCGTCCGCCGGCGGCTATTCCGTCACCGCGACGGGCAAGGTCACACAGGTGGTGTGGAGCATGGGAGACGGCGGGACCGTCGCGTGTACGTCCACAGGCACCACCTACGCCGACTTGTTCGGAGTCTCCTCATCGCCCGACTGCGGCTATCGCTACACGAAGCAGGGCACGTACACGGTCACGGCGACGAGCTACTGGACGATCAACTGGTCCGGGATCGGCGAATCCGGCGTCATCAACCAGACGTACACGAGCTCGGTCGTTGTCACGATCGGCGAACTCCAGACCGTGGTGAAGGGATGAGGACGTGAGGACACCGACCTTGGCGCCGACGACGGCGACGACCACGACCCCTCCGGCGCCCGCGGCGTTGGGTCCCGTGAAGACCCGGCGGCGTCCGGTGCTGATCATCGCGTCCGTGGCGGCGCTCCTGCTGTCGGCGCTGGGCGGCGTGTGGCTGTGGACGGCGGCAACCTCGTCGGTCGAGGTCGTGGTGGCGAAGGCGGCCGTCCCTCGTGGTGCGGTGATCGCCGCCGGTGATCTGATGGTCGCGCGGGTGTCGCTCGATCCGGCGATCGCCTCGATCCCGGCCAGCGATGTCTCGACGGTGGTTGGACAGCGGGCGGCGCTCGACATCTCCGCCGGCGGGCTGCTCACCCCGGACGCCATCGCCCCCGAGACCGTCCCAGCCAAGGGCGAGACCGTCGTCGGCCTGTCCCTGGTGGACGGCATGCTGCCCGCCATCCCGCTGAAGACCGGCGACGACGTGCGGGTGGTGCAGACGCCCGGCGCGCAGGGCCAGGTCACCGAGGTGTCACCGGTCACCATCGCGGCCAAGGTCGTCGGGGTCACCCGCTCGCAGGACGGGCAGTTCGCCCTGGTCGACCTGCTGGTGAGCGCGGACGCCGCTCCGGATCTGGCGGCGCGGGCTGCGACTGGCAAGGTGGCCGTGGTGCTGGACTCCCGGGAGCGGTGACGCCATGCCCCTCTTCACTGTCGCGTCCGTTTCGGGCTCGCTGGGGGTGACCACCCTTGCGGTCGGTCTCGCCCTGACGTGGCCCCGCCCGGTGGTGCTGGTGGAAGCTGACCCGTCGGGCGGCTCGGCGATCCTGGCGGGCTACTGCACCGGGGTCGCACGGCCGGGACTCTCCGAACTCGTGCTGGCGCACCGGCACCACCAGTTGGCCGAAGAACTGCCGTCACGGCTCTTCCCGCTGGCCGACTCGAACGCGAGTCTGTTGCCGGGGCTCCGCGCGCACCAGCAGGCCGCGTCGCTTCTTGGCGTGTGGGACGCGCTCCTGGACGCCCTCCGCGGACTCGAGGTCGACACAGGCGTGGACATCGTCGTGGACGTCGGGCGGCTGGGCATGGTCGGCAGCCCGGAGCCGCTGATCTCGGAGTCGGACGTGACCATGGTCGTGACGGGGACCGGGCTGCCCGAACTGGCCCGGGTGCGGTCATGGCTGCCCGGTCTCCAGGAAGGCTCGCTGGGCGAGATGCGGTTGGTCATCGCTGGCCCGGCACGTCGGTACAGCACGTCCGAGGTCACCAGGACCTTGGGCGTGCCGGTGGTCGGCGAGGTCGCGTGGGATCCGGACGCCGCGCGGTGGTGGTCTCACGGGGAGCCCCAGCGTCGGTTCGACCGTTCGCCGCTACCTCGATCGGTGGTGGCGTTGGGTGAGTCGCTGCGAGCCCTCGCGCCGCGAACCGAGGACGCGGTGCCGCGCACCAGTGCGGGGGTGGAACTATGACGAAGCAGTCGCAGCCCACCTGGGAAAGGCCCGACCTGGCCAGCGTGCCCCTGTTCACCGCCTTCGGCGACGGCACCGATCCGGCGCGGCCGGGCCGGGTCCGCTCCGGGTTCACCCTATCGACGGCCGTCACACCCACATCGTCGTCACTCCACGTCGTGGGCCGCGAGGCGAAGTCGGGTGCTGGGGGTCGACCCCCGGAGCGGGCGCCCGAGGTGGACTGGGACCAGGCGTCGGAACTGCGCGCCCTGGCGTCCAAGCGCTTCTCGGAGCGCGTCGGGCAGTCGCCGCTGGCCGACGAGACCGCGCGCCAGGAACTGGGGCGGGCCGTGATCATGCAGGTCGTCCAGGAGGCGACCGAGGCGCGGTTCGCCGTCAACGGCTCCGTCAGCTCCGCCACCGCGCAGGACGCCTTGGCGCAGGCCGTCTTCGACCTGATGTTCGGACTGGGCCGGCTGCAGCCGCTGGTCGATCGCCCGGACGTCGAGAACATCATCGTCGTCGGACACGACCGGGTGTTCCTGGACCTCGTGGGCGGCGAGAAGGTGCCGGGCCCACCGGTTGCGGCATCGGACGAGGAACTGATCCAGCTCCTGCAGGACCTGGCCTCCAGGGCCGATCCGCCCCGCGTGTTCTCGGACGCCAACCCGGACCTCCACCTGAACCTGGATGGCGCTCGCCTGGCGGCGTCCGCGTTCGTCACCCATCGGCCGAGCGTGGTGATCCGAAGGCACCGCCTGGTGCGCATCACCCTCGACGACCTCGTGGGCCTGGACACGGTGAGCCCCTTGCTGGCCTCCTTCCTCGCGGCCGCCGTGAAGGCACGGTTGTCGATCGTGGTCTCCGGCCAACAAGGCGACGGGAAGACGACCCTGCTGCGCGCCTTGTGTGCCGAGATCGGCCCGGAGGAGGTGCTCGGCACCTTCGAGACCGAACGGGAGCTGGGTCTGGAGCAGTTGGTCGACGAGCACCCCGTCGTGTTCTCGTGGGAAGCGCGTCCCGGTTCGGGCGAGCGCGGGCCCGACGGACGTCCCGTGAACGAGTTCACCCTGCAGGACGGCATGCACGCCTCCTTCCGGTACGCGCTTGATCGACAGATCGTGGGCGAGGTCCGCGGGCGCGAGGTCGCGCAGATGATCATGGCCATGGAGTCGGGGTCCGGCTCGTTGTCGACGACGCACGCCGCGTCGGCGTCCGACACGATGGAGAAACTGGTCAGCTGCGCGATGCAGTCCGGTGAGTTCACCCGCGACTCGGCGGTGATGAAGCTGGCTCGCTGCCTCGGCCTGGTGGTGCAGCTGCGGTCCATGTACGTGCGCGGCCGCGACGGCTCGGTCCGCAAGCGGCGCGTGGTCGACGAGGTGCTGGCGATCACGCCGGGCGAGGAGTCCGCCGGCTACGCCGCGACCACCGTCTTCCGCGGTGACCCCGACGGCCCGGCTGTCGCCTTCGTGCTGCCCGACCACCTACGGATGCTGACCGGCCACGGGTTCACGGCGAACGAGTTCCTCCTGGAGGCGCAGCGGCACGGCGGTGTCGCATGAATCCGCTCGTCCCCGCGCTGGTGAGCGTTCTCGGCGTCGGTGGCGTGATGGGGCTGGTCGCAGGGCTTCGGCGAGTGCCGGTCCCGACGGGCGCTCCGAAGACGCCCCGGCTCCTGAAGGGGGTCGCAATCGTCCCGCGCCGCGTCCTGATCTCCGGTCTGCTGGCGGCCGTGGCCGGTGTGCTGGTGGCCTTGCTGTCGGGCTGGGTGATCGCCATCGTGCTCTTCCCACTGGCGGCGATCGGCCTACCGGTGCTCCTTGGAGTCTCGGACGAGTCCCACACGATCGAGCGCCTCGAAGGCCTGGCTGAGTGGACGCGCAACCTGGCCGGCGTCATCACCGTGGGAGTCGGCCTGGAGGGCGCCCTCGTGGCCACGCTGCGCACGACACCCGACGTCATCCGTCCAGAGGTGACCACCCTCGTGAGCCGCATCAGGTCCCGGTGGAACACAGCCGAGGCGCTCCGCGCGTTCGCCGACCAGTTCAACGACTCGACCGGTGACCTGGTGGCAGCCACCCTGATCCTCGCGGCGCAGAAGCGCGCCGATGGTCTCGCCCAGATCCTGTCCGGCCTCGCCGAATCGGTGTCCGCGGAGGTCGCGGCCCGCCGTCTTCTGGAGGCCGACCGAAGCAAGCCCCGCCAGACGGCGCGGATCGTCACGATCATCACCGTGGTGTGCCTGGTCGGGATGGCCGCCACCGGCCAGTACCTGGAGCCGTACCGCTCGCCGCTGGGACAGGTGGTGCTGTCGGTGCTCCTGGCGCTCTACGTCGTCGGCCTCGTGGTCATGCGACGCATGGCGCGGGTCAAGCCGCTGCCCAGACTCTTGGCGTCCGGGGACGCGTCATGACCGGCCTCCAGCTCGCGGCCCTGACTGGCCTGCTGCTCGCCACGAGCGTTCTGTGCGCAGTGTGGTGGCTCGCTCCGACCGTCCCGGCGCTCGGTCCCGCGCTGGACCGGCTGACCGGCGTGCCGACAGCTCCGGCCCTCCTGGGCGGCGTGGACGCCCAGGACCGGGTGGGTGCGTGGGTCGCGCGCTGGGTGCCGAGGTGGGTGTGGATGACGCCGGTCAAGGAGTTGGCGCTGCTGCGCCGGACGGAGGCCAGTTTCTACGGCGAGAAGCTGATCCTGGCTGCCATCGGGCTGGTCGCACCCCCGCTGCTGTCGACCCTGTTCAACGTGTTCGGCCTGCGGTTCCCGATCGCGGTCCCGCTTGCGGCGTCCTTGGTCGGCGCGGTCGGGCTGTTCTTGCTGCCCAACCTGGACATCCACGGCAAGGCGAAGGCGGCCCGCCTCGAGTTCAACCACGTGTTGACCGGCTTCATCGACCTGGTGGCCCTCGAACGTCGAGCCGGTTCCGGCCCCCGGCAGGCACTGGAGAACGCGGCGCGCGTCGGCCGCGGCCAGTGGGTCTTCGACCGCCTGGCGGAAGGCTTCACCCAGTCCAGCGTCGACGGACGCCCACCGTGGGACGTCCTTCGCGCGATGGGCGACGAACTGGCCCTGCCCGAACTCGACGACCTGGCCAACATCATGGCGCTGGCCGAGCAGCAGACGATGCCCGTCTACCAGACCCTCCGGGAACACAACCGAGCGCTGCGCGTGGCGCTCCTGACCGACGAGCAGGCCCGGGCGAACGCCGCCTCCGAGCGGCTCACCATCCCTGCGACCATGCTGGCGATCGTCTTCATCGCCATCCTGCTGGGGCCATCCCTGATGACCCTGATGAGCAACACCTGACCCCCCAAGGAAGAACCCCTTCAGGAGAGGAAACCCCACCATGATGCTCAACCTTGTCTTGCGTCAGCGATCGTGTCGCATTTCGGGGTTTGGATCAGACCACACTGTG
>CALMAD010000102.1 GCA_937859105.1 uncultured Propionibacteriaceae bacterium | reverse complement strand
GCCGGCGGCGTCTGCGTCATCAAGGTCGGCGCGGCCACCGAGGTCGAGCTCAAGGAGACCAAGCACCGCATCGAGGACGCGGTCTCCGCGACGCGTGCCGCGATCGAGGAGGGCATCGTCGCCGGCGGCGGCTCCGCCCTCATCCACGCGGCCAAGGGCCTCGCCGACGGCCTGGGCAAGACCGGTGACGAGCGCACCGGCGTCCAGATCGTGGCGAAGTCGGTCAGCGAGCCGCTGCGGTGGATCGCCGAGAACGGCGGCGAGCCGGGCCAGGTCATCGTGTCCCGCGTCAACGACCTCGAGCCGGGCAACGGCTACAACGCGGCGACCGGCGAGTACGTCAACCTCATCGAGGCCGGCGTCATCGACCCGGTGAAGGTGACGCGCTCCGCGCTGGCGAACGCGGCGTCCATCGCGGCGCTGCTGCTCACCACCGAGACGCTCGTCGTCGACAAGCCGGAGGAAGACGAGGACGAGGCTGCCCACAGCCACTGACCTCGCGCCGTCCGTACGCTGAACGAAGCGGGCCCGCCCTTCCCGGGGCGGGTCCGCTTCCGCGTCCGGGCCGGCCGTGCCCTAGGATCGGTGCGCGTGTGGAGCCCCCCGTCCGTGACCGTCCGTACCGCCGCGATCTGGGGATTTCTCGCCACCGCCGCCATCGCCTGGGGGAGCTGTCACAACGAGTTCAGCTTCGCGGCGTCCGGCTGGCCGAACCCGGTCGTCCAGGCGATCAGCGCGGCCACGCCGATGCCGCTCAACCGCGTGCTCATCGTCGCCGGCTGCCTCGCCCTCGCCCTGCTCTGGTGGGCGCTGTACCCGCGCGGCGGGCGCGGCGTCCGCCACCCCGGCGTCCTCGTGGCGATCTGGTCGCTGCCGCTGCTGCTCGCGCCGCCGGTGCTGAGCGGGGACGCCATCCTCTACGCCGACGCCGGGTACATGCTCTCGGTCGGCCACAACACCTACCTGGAGGGCCTCACGGCGGCCGGGGGGCCGTTCGCCCCCTTTGTCGACCGGCTCTGGGCGGGCCACGGCGTGGCCTACCCGCCGCTGACCATGCTCGTCAACGAGGCGGTCGTCGTCGCGACCGGGGCGCACGCCTACCTCTCGGTCGCGGCCCTACGGCTGCCGGCGATCGTGGGCGTCGCGCTGCTGGGCTTCTGCGGGACGCGGATCGCGCGGCTCCTCGGACGCAGCGTCCCGCACGCCGCGTGGTGGGGGCTGCTGAACCCGCTGGTGCTCGTCCACTTCATCGGCGGCGCGCACAACGACGCCCTCATGGCGGGGGTGTCGCTGCTGGCCGTGTACGCGGTGGTCCGGTGGCCGCACGCGTGGGCCCGGTGGGGCCTCGGCCCCGCGCTCGCCGGGCTGGCCATGGCGCTCAAGCAGCAGGGCGGCCTGACGGTCATCGCGGTCGCCGGGCTGCCGATCGTCGCCCAGTTGCAGCGGACGCCGCCGGTGCGGCGCGTCGTGCTGCTCGGCGTCCGGACGGCCGGCGTCACCGCCGTGACGCTCGCCACGTTCGCGGCCGTCACGTGGGCGTCCGGGCTGGGCCTGGGCTGGACGAAGTGGCTGAGCCTCATGGGCAGCGCCGGCACGGTCGCCCCGTTCGCGCTGCTGGGCGATCTCGCGAGCTTCCTCGCCTCCGTGCTCGGCGGGGACCCGACCATGGCGCGGCTGGCGGTCGGGCTCACCTCCAACCTGACGCTGCTGGTCGCGCTCGCCGTGATCGTGATCCGCTGGAGCGACCGGCCGATCCACGCGGTCGGCTGGGGCTCGCTCGCGCTCGCGGTGCTGGGGCAGTCGCTGCACCCGTGGTACGTGCCGTGGAGCGTCGCCCTGCTGGGCCTCGGCCGGCTGACCCGCCGCCAGACCACGTGGCTCGCGTGCTTCGTGATGCTCTTCCTCGTCTGGAACGCCATCCAGACCGTCGTCTGGCACTCGACGCCGGCCCGCTGACGCGCCGGCGTCCGGTCGTGGGGGAGCCGTGGCAACCCATGACACCGGCACGACAGCGCGGGCGCGCGTTCCTACAGTGGAGGCATGCGGATCGCGATCGCCGGGGGTAGCGGGAGCCTGGGCCGCGCCCTCGCGGACGCCCTGCGCGCCGCGGGCCACGAGGTGGTCACCCTGCTTCGCGCCGAGCCCACCCGACCGGGCGAGCGCCGGTGGGATCCGGAGGCGGGTCACATCCACGGCCCCGGGCTGTCCGATGTGGACGCCGTCGTCAACCTCGCCGGCGAACCCATCGCCCAGCGCTGGACGCCGGCGGCCAAGCAGCGCATCGCGGCGTCCCGCCTGATGGCGACCCTGACCATCGTCGCCGCGCTCGAACCCGACGGCCGCTGCCAGCGGCTGCTGAACGGGTCGTCCTGCGCGATCTACGGCGATCCGGGCGTCGACTACGTCGACGAGGATTCGCCCGTGCACGCGTCCGGCTTCCTGGCGCGCGTGTGCGTCGACTGGGAGACGTCGGCCCGCCACGCGCCCGTGCCCACCGTGCTGCTGCGCTCCGGCCATGTGCTGAGCCCCGGGGCCCCGTTCGGTTTCGGCCCGCCGGGCTTCAGGGGAGGCCTGAACGTCCGCGTCGGGGACGGGCGCCAGTGGGTGCCCTGGATCCACCTCGACGACTGGCTCGCCGCCGTTCTCGCCCTCCTGTCGTCGCCCGTGGAGGGCCCGGTGAACCTCACCTCGCCCGAGCCGGTCCAACACGACGACCTGCTCCGGGCGATGGGACGCCACGGCGGGCGGGCGGCGTCCTTCACCTGGCCGCGGCTGGCGCTCGTGGCCCGCTTCGGCGACGAGGTGGTGCGCGAGGTGCTCGGCACCAGCGTCCGCGCGCTGCCGCGCGTGCTGCTCGAGCAGGGCTTCGCGTTCGCCCACCCCAGCGTAGACGCCGCGATGGCCGACCTGCTGACCGCGCAACGCGCGGGCTAGACTCGGGGCCCTATCACGAACCCGGAGGTCCTTGCCCATGACGCTCGGCGATCTGACGCCAGCAGGAGTACCCGCCCCCTTCGTCCCGCTGGGGCTCACGTTCGACGATGTGCTGCTGCAACCCAATGAATCGGACGTCATCCCGGCCGACGCCGACACGTCCACCTGGCTCACCCGACGCATCCGGCTGAACGTGCCGCTGCTGAGCTCGGCGATGGACACGGTGACCGAGTCCCGTATGGCCATTGCGATGGCCCGGCAGGGCGGCATCGGCATCCTCCACCGCAACATGGCCGCCGACGAGCAGGCCCACCAGGTCGATCGCGTGAAGCGGTCCGAGGCGGGCATGGTCGATCAGCCGATCACCACGACCGTCGACGCGACGATCGGCGAGGTCGACGAGATGTGCGGCCAGTACCGCATCTCGGGTCTGCCGGTCGTCGACCCCGACGGGCGTCTCGTCGGCATCATCACGAACCGCGACATGCGCTTCGAGGACGATCCGAGCCGCACGGTCGGCGAGGTGATGACGCCCATGCCGCTCGTGACCGGCCGCGAGGGCATCTCGCCGGAGGACGCGCTGGCCCTCCTCGCGAAGCACAAGATCGAGAAGCTGCCGCTGGTGGACGCCGACGGTCGCCTCAAGGGGCTCATCACGCTCAAGGACTACGTGAAGTCCGACAAGTACCCCCTCGCCAGCAAAGACCCGCAGGGACGCCTCCGCGTCGGCGCCGCGATCGGCACGTTCGGGGACGCCTGGGAGCGGGCGATGCTGCTCGTCGAGGCCGGGGTGGACGTGCTCGTCACCGACACCGCCCACGGCCACGCCCGCAGCGAGATGGATCTCGTGCGCCGGCTGAAGGCCGAGCCGGCGGCGTCCGGGGTCGACGTGATCGGCGGCAACATCGCCACCTACGAGGGTGCGAAGGCCCTCGTGGAGGCCGGGGCCGACGGCGTCAAGGTCGGCATCGGGCCGGGCTCGATCTGCACGACGCGCGTGGTCGCGGGCGTGGGCGTCCCGCAGGTGACCGCGATCTTCGACGCGACGCGGGCCTGCAAGCCGGCGGGCGTCCCGGTGATCGGCGACGGGGGGCTGCAGTACTCGGGCGATATCGCGAAGGCCCTCGTCGCGGGCGCGAGCACCGTGATGCTCGGCTCGCTGCTCGCCGGGTGCGACGAGTCGCCGGGCGACCTGGTCTTCATCAACGGCAAGCAGTACAAGTCGTATCGCGGCATGGGCTCGCTCGGCGCGATGGCGGCGCGCGGGCGGCAGGGGTCGTACAGCTCCGACCGCTACTTCCAGTCGGCGACGTCGACGCAGGCGCAGTTCGTGCCCGAGGGCGTCGAGGGGCAGGTGGCCTACCGCGGGCCGCTCGCCGCCGTGGCGTACCAGTTGGTCGGCGGCCTGCGGCAGGCGATGTTCTACTCTGGCGCACGCACGATCGAAGAGCTGCACGAGAAGGGTCGCTTCGTCCGCATCACGTCGGCCGGGCTGCGCGAGTCGCACCCGCACGACATCCAGATGACCGTCGAGGCGCCGAACTACTCGACCGACAACCACTAGGAGAATCGCCGATGAATCTGCTCCAGCGTCGCGGACGCCAGGCCCAGCGAGGTGCCGCGTGATCGAGATCGGCCGCGCGAAGCGCGCGACTCAGGTGTACGGCTTCGACGACATCGCGATCGTCCCGACGCGGCGCACCCGGACGCCCACGGACGTGAGCCTGGACTGGACGATCGACGCGCTCACCTTCGACTTCCCGCTGCTCGCCGCGCCGATGGATTCGGTGATGTCGCCGGCCACTGCCATCGCGTTCGGCAAGATGGGCGGGCTCGCGGTGTTGAACCTTGAGGGCGTGTGGACCCGTTACGAGGATCCCGAGCCGCTGCTGGCCGAGCTCGCCGACCTCGACGACCCGGCGACCGCCACGCGGCGCATGCAGGAGATCTACTCGGCGCCCATCCAGGCCGAGCTCATCACCGAGCGCATGAAGCAGATCAGGGACGCCGGCGTCCCGGTCGCCGGCGCGCTGTCGCCGCAGCGGACGCGCGAGTTCGCGCCCGTCGTCGAGAAGGCGGGCGTCGACTTCTTCGTGATCCGCGGCACGACCGTGTCGGCGGAGCACGTCTCCACCAGCGAGGAGCCGCTGAACCTCAAGGACTTCATCTACTCCCTCGACGTGCCCGTCATCGTCGGCGGCTGCGCGACCTACCAGGCCGCGCTGCACCTGATGCGGACCGGCGCGGCCGGCGTCCTGGTCGGCTTCGGCGGCGCCGCGACGCGCAAGACGCGCAACGTCCTGGGCGTCGAGGTGCCGATGGCGTCGGCGGTGGCCGACGTGGCCGCCGCCCGGCGCGACTACCTCGACGAGTCGGGCGGCCGGTACGTGCACGTGATCGCCGACGGCGGCCTGGGCCGCTCCGGCGACATCGCGAAGGCGATCGCCTGCGGCGCGGACGCGGCGATGGTCGCCACGCCGCTGGCGCGGGCCGCGGAGGCGCCGGGCCACGGCTACCACTGGGGGCCCGAGGCGTGGCACCCGCGGCTGCCCCGCGGCGAGCGGGCCACGTTCGGCCCGGTCGGCTCGCTGGAGGAGATCATGTTCGGGCCGTCGCACACCCCCGACGGCACGATGAACCTCGTCGGCGCGCTGCGCAAGGCGCTCGCGACGTGCGGGTACACCGAGGTCAAGGAGTTCCAGCGGGTCGAGATCGTCGTCCACTGACGCGCGGCGCGGCGGCCGGGCGGCGCACGAGGAGGGCGTCCGGCTGCACGCGCAGCGTGACCTCGGCCACGCCGGCGACCACGTCGCCGTCCAGTTGCAGCGCCCGCGGCCGGTCGGGGCGGCGCGTGACGGCGCTCGCGCGCCCGTAGCGCAGCGCCCGGACGCCGCCGGGCCACCCCAGCCCGGCCGACGCGACCCGCGCCCAGTCGGCCAGGCCGCGCGGGGCGGCGACGAGGGTGTCGAGCACGCCGTCGTCGGGGCGGGCGTCCGGGAAGATCGCGATGCCGGCCGGGAGGCGCGGGCAGTTGCCGACCAGCACCGTCCAGGCGTCGATCCGGCAGGGGTGCTCCAGAGGCGCTGACTTCTCGCGCCCGGGCTCCGCGCGCCCGGCCGGCCGGCGCGGGCCGGCGTCCGCGGCGATCACGTCCATCGCGATCGGGGGACGCCCCATCAGCGAGGCCCCGACGCGCAGGTACGCCAGCCACCCGAGGCGCCGCTTGAGCCGCGGGGACGTCCGCGCGATCGCCTCGGCGTCCCGGCCCAGGCCCGCGACGACCAGGAAGCAGTCGCGCCCGCGGAGTCCATCGCCGAACGTGATGTCGGCCAGGCCGGCGTCCAGCGGGCGCGCGGCCCCGATCAGCGCGGCGCGCGCTGCGGCGCGGGGGCGTCGCAGGGGCAGGCGCAGGTTCCGGGCGAGCA
>CALMAD010000101.1 GCA_937859105.1 uncultured Propionibacteriaceae bacterium | reverse complement strand
CCCGTTGGCCGGCGCCCGCGGCCCCCGGCGCGAACGCGGGTCGCCGGGCGGTCGCCATGACCAGCACGAGCCCGATACCCAGCAGCGCCACGGACGCGAACGGAAGCGACCGGTCCCGCGGGCCGATGGCGGGAATGAGCACGATCACGAGCAGGGGCAGCAGCACCCACGCCGGACGCCGCAGGCTCACGACGAGCGCGTCCGCGAGCAGGGCGACGAGCCCGACGAGCACGAAGATCAAGACGGTCAGCCCGCTGTGGGCCTCGACCGGGGCGACGCTGCGCTGGAGGTGCTCGATCGCCCCGTTGACCAGGCCGGACGGACTCTGGCGCGGCGCCAACACCTGCCACAGCCCGACCGCCCCGCCGGCGACGATGAGGGTCTGCACGATCATCACGACGGCGTCCGTGGCCCGCAGCGCCCGCAGGACCACCCCCGCCAGCCCGACCCCCACGATGGCGAGGCCGGCGACGACGAGGGCGGAGGCGTCCGTCGTGATCGCCCGCCACGCGGGGATTTGCAGCAGCAGGGCGACGACGACCGCCAGCCCTTGCCGGGTGGCGCGCCTCACGACCAGACCCCCGTCGCCGCCGCCCGGACGCCGAGCCGCTGCCACGCGCCCGACGGGTCGGTGCCCGGCGCGGTGCGCGCGACCGACCAGCCGTGCGCGGCGAGGATCCGGAGGCCCTGGTCGAGCCCTCCGTCGGTGTGTCCGCCCCCGGCAGGGACGCGTGAGGTGCCGGCCGCGTCGTCCAGCAGCAGCACCCAACCGCCGTTGGCGTCGGCGGTGTCGACGAGCTGGGCCGCGTCGGCGGCGTCCAGCGTCGCGAGCAGCGCGACCACCAGGTGCCCGGACGTCTCCCGGGAGACCATCCGCGTCGCCTCGCCGAGGCCGGTCTCGGGGCTGAGGCGGGAATCCACGAGGTGTTCGAGCCAGGCCTGACGCGGCTGCAGGTGCTCGCGCCGCGACGAGAACGTCCGCGCGCCCGCGTCGGCGATGCTGACGACGTAGCCGGCGTCCAACAGGTGCGCCCCCACGGACGCCGCGAGCGTCACCAGCCACTCGAACGACGCGCTCGTGACCTGGGCGCCGCCGTGCGCGGCGGAGCGCGAGTCGAGGACGACCCACGCCGTCGGATCCCACGCCTGCTCCTCGCGCCGGACCATCAGGTGGCCCGCCCGCGCCGTCGACGGCCAGTGGATGCGCCGGACGTCGTCGCGCGGCTGATAGTCGCGCACCAGCACGTCGTCGGGCCCGGAGATCGCGGTCTGGGGGATCGGCGTCTCCCCGGACGTCCCCGACACCTGTCGCCGCGCCGCGCTGAGCGGCAGCACCGGCGGCGTGACGAGCACGGACGCGTCCGCGCGCAGCCGGGTGGTCCGCTGGGCGAGCCCGAGCAGGTCGGTCGCCGCGACCGTCAGCCGGTCGAGCCGGAACCGCCCCCGGCGCAGCGGCCGGCACTGGTACGCCACCCGGATCGGCTGCCGCGCCGGCATGGGCACGTCGAGGGCCTGCGCGCCGCCGAACGAGGGCGGCAGCCGGTCGTCGAGCCGGTACAGCGCCGGGACGCCGACCCCCCGGGCGGCCAGGCTCAGCTCCACGTTCGTGGGTCGTCCGGCCTCGACCTGCGACGGCGTCACCCGCCGGGACGCCCGCAGCCGCGGCAGCCCCAGCCACGCGGCCGCCAGCGCCACGAGCACCAGCCCGACCAGCAGGACGCCCACCCCCACGAGGCTCGGCTCGCGCGCGACGTACGCCGTCACGAGCAGCCCCACGCCGACCGCCAGCAGGACGGCCCCGCGCGTCGTCGGCCGGACGATGGGCACCCTCACCGCGCGCTCCCGCTCACGTCCGCCGCGGGGTGGGCACCTCGGCGACCAGCTCGGCCAGCACGTCGGACGGCGTCCGGTGGCTCGCCTGCATCGTCAGCGGGCTCAGCAGGACGCGGTGGGCGAGCGCGGCCACGGCGAGCGAGCTCACGTCTTCGGGCACCACGTAGCCGCGGCCCTGCATGGCCGCGCGCGCCCGCGCGGCCCGCGTCAGGTGCAGCCCGGCGCGCGGGGACGCCCCCAGCCGCAGCAGCTCGCTCGTGCGCGTCCGCTCCAGCAGCGTGACCACGTACTCCTTCAGCTTCGGGTGGAGGAACACCTCGCGGACGGCCTCTTTCGCCAGCACGATGCCTGCGGCGTCCGTCACCGGCCGCAGCTCGCTCAGCGGGTCGGACGCCGAGTGCCGGTCGAGCATCTCCAGCTCGGCGCCGCGCGCGGGGTAGCCCATCGACATCGAGATCATGAACCGGTCCCGCTGGGCCTCGGGCAGGGGATAGGTGCCCTGCATCTCGATCGGGTTCTGCGTCGCGACGACCATGAACGGCGTCGGCAACTCGTGCGTCACCCCGTCCACCGACACCCGGCTCTCCGCCATCGCCTCCAGCAGCGCCGACTGCGTCTTTGGGGAGGCGCGGTTGATCTCGTCGCCGATCACCAGGTTCGCGAACACGCCGCCCGGCTTGAACTGGAACTCGCGGGTGTCGGGGTTGAACACCGAGACGCCCGTGATGTCGGTCGGCAGCAGGTCGGCGGTGAACTGGATGCGCCGCGCGGTGCAGTCGACCGCCCGCGCGAGCGTGCGCGCGAGCATCGTCTTGCCGACGCCCGGCACGTCTTCGATCAGCAGATGCCCGCCGGCCAGCAGCACGGCCAGCGACATGTCGATCGCGTCGGTCTTGCCCTCGATCACGGTGGCGATGGCGCCTCGGAGCCGGTCGCTCAGTTCGGCGACCGCTGCCACGTCGGCGCCCGTCTTCGTCTCCACGCGGCCACCTTACTGAACGGGCAACCCGCCGCCGCCTCACCCGCCGTGGGGGCGTCCGGGAAAGAAACAGGCGTCGCTAAGGGTCGCAAGTGGAGGAAAGTGGGGTACGGTGGAGCCAAGTGGAGGAAGATGGGCCTTGGGGAAGGGGTGATCCCACGATGTTCTTGGGTACCTATACCCCGCGGCTCGATGAGAAGGGTCGCTTCTTCCTCCCCGCCAAGTTCCGCGACGAGCTCGCCGAGGGTCTCGTGATCGCCAAGGGGCAGGAGCACTGTCTCGCGATCTACACCCCCGAGGGCTTCCAGCAGGAGGCGGCGAGGGCCATGTCCGGTCCGTCCACCCTTCGCGGCATCCGCGACTTTCAGCGCATGTACGCCTCCGGAGCCTCGGAGGAGGTGCCTGACAAGCAAGGACGCCTCACGGTCCCGCCGATGCTGCGGCAGTACGCGGGGCTCGACAAGGAGATCGCGGTGATCGGTGCGTTCAACCGCATCGAGATCTGGGATCTCGCAGCCTGGGAGGCCTACCAGACCGCCCAGGAAGAGGAATTCGCTCGACTGGACGGCGAGATCGCCCCCGGGGAGCCGCCCATGTGAGACGTGCGAGGTGGCTTCAATCCGCGGGACTGGCTGGCTCCACTTCCCCGGTGCCAGGCAGAACCCCGGGATTGAAACCTCGTCGCACGTCTCTCCCTTTTCATCCACGCCGCGATCCACTCCACTTCCCTCCACCCGTTCCACCACCACGCACCACCCGGCTCCACGGCCGGCCCAACCACCCCAGGGGGCAGCGATGATCGAGCAGAACGCGGGTGCACGTCACGTGCCCGTGATGCTCGGCCGCACCGTCGAGTTGCTGGCCCCCGCGCTGGCGTCCGAAGGGGCCGTCTATGTCGACTGCACCCTCGGCCTCGGCGGGCACGCGCGGGCGATCCTCGAGCGCTGCCCGGACGCCCGCCTCATCGGCATCGACCGCGACGCCGACGCGCTCGACGCCGCACGCGAGCGCCTGGCCGCCCACGCCGACCGCGTGGAGCTGTACCAGGCGGTCTACGACGAGCTCGGCGACGTCCTTGCCGAGGCCCGGACGCCGCGGGTGCAGGCGATCCTCGCCGACCTCGGCCTGAGCTCCCTGCAGATCGACACGGCCGAGCGCGGCTTCGCGTACGCGGTCGACGCGCCCCTCGACATGCGGATGACCCAGTCCGAGGGGCCGAGCGCCGCCGACGTCGTCAACACGTACGCGGCGTCCGACCTGGCGCGCGTCCTGCGCACCTACGGCGAGGAGCGCTTCGCCGACCGCATCGCCCGCGCGATCGTCGCCGAGCGCGCGCGGCGTCCGTTCGAGACGTCGGCCCGGCTCGTCGAGACGGTCGCCGGCGCGATCCCGGCCGCCGCCCGCAAGACGGGCGGCCACCCGGCCAAACGCACCTTCCAGGCCCTCCGCATCGAGGTCAACCGCGAGCTGGACGCCCTCGCCGGCCTCCTACCCCAGGCCCTGGACGCCCTCGCGCCCGGCGGCCGCATCGCCGTGCTGGCCTACCACTCGCTGGAGGACCGGCTCGTCAAGAACGCCCTGCGGGAGGCGTCCACCGATCACGCGCCGCGGGATCTTCCCGTGGTGCCCGCCGAGCACCGCGCCCGGTTCCGCCTGCTGACGCGGGGGGCCGAGCGTCCCGACGACGAAGAGCACGAAGCCAACCCGCGCGCCGCCTCTGCCCGGCTGCGCGCTGCTGAGAGACTGAGCGAGGATTCATGAGTGCCTGGGAACTGTCCGCGACCCACCCGAGCGCGAAATCCACCGGCGAGGGACGCCCCCGGCTGCGGGGGCTGCCCGCCCCGTCGGTGCGGGCGATCGCGCGGGTCCCGTTCGCGGGTC
>CALMAD010000100.1 GCA_937859105.1 uncultured Propionibacteriaceae bacterium | reverse complement strand
CGACGCTCTTCACCCCCGAGAATGCCTACGGGGGGCCCACCACCGTCGCCCTCGGCCACTGCCGCGCGCTGCGCGAGGCCGGCCACGACGTCGTCCTCGCGGCGGCCGCGCAGGGGTACCCGGGCAGCCTGCCGACGTCGATCCAGGGCGTCCCCGTCAAACTGTTCCCCGCCCGGCGGGTCATCCCGAAGGCCGGCTTCGCGGGACTCGCCTCGCCCGGGCTTCTCGCCTGGCTGCGCGGCCAGCTCGCCGACACGGACGCCGTGCACGTCCACCTCGCCCGCGACCTCGTCACCCTGCCCGCAGCCGCGCTCGCGCTGCAGGCAGGCGTCCCACTGTTCGCGCAGACGCACGGCATGATCGACCCGTCGTCGAACCCGCTCGCCGCCCCCCTGGACGCCGCCCTCACCAAGCGCGTCCTTCGGCAGGCCCGGCGCGTCTTCTACCTGACCGACGTCGAGGCCGACGGCATCCGCGCGGTCGCGGGCGACGGCGTCCCTCTCGAATACCTGCGCAACGGCCTCGACGCGCGCGACGACGTCGCGGCTCGCCAGCCGACCGACGCGCCTGGCGTCCTGTTTCTCGCGCGCGTCCAGGAGCGCAAGCGGCCCCTGTCGTTCGTCCACGCCGCGACGACGCTCGCCCCCGAGTTCCCGGGAGCGACGTTCCGCATGGTCGGGCCCGACGAGGGCGGCGCCGGGGACGCCGTGCGCGCGGCGATCGCGGCGTCCGGTCTCGGCGACCGGCTCGCCTGGACCGGCCCCGCGAACCGCGAGCAGTGCCGTGCGGCCATGGACGCCGCCGACCTCTACGTGCTGCCGTCGGTGAACGAGCCCTACCCGATGGCCGTCCTGGAGGCGATGGCGGCCGGCCTACCCGTCGTGATCACCGACACGTGCGGCCTCGCGCCGGCGGTCCGCGAGGGCGGCGCCGGCCTCGTGACGACGGCCGACCCCGACGCCGTGACCGACGGCGTCCGCACCCTGCTTGCCCACCCCGAGCAACTGCACGAGGCGTCCGAGAGCGCGCTGCGGCTCATCCGCGACCAGTTCTCGATGACGCCCATCACCCACCAGCTCGTCCAGGCCTACGGAGATTGACCCGTTCATGAACATCCTGATCGTCGGCGTGAATTACACCCCTGAAGTCACCGGGATCGCGCCGTACACCACCGCCATGGCGGAGGGCCTGCGCAACGCGGGCCATCGCGTGCGCGTCATCACCGGCGTCCCCCACTACCCGCAGTGGGAGAACTTCACAAACTTCTCCGGGCTCACCCGCACCGAGACCATCCGGGGCGTGCCGGTGCGCCGGGTCGCGCACTACATCGGCCACGGCGGGACCGGCCTGGGCCGCATCCTGCAGGAGGTCTCGTTCGGCGTCATGGCGGCCCTGCAGCCGTGGGGCCGCCCGGACGCCGTCCTGTGCGTCAGCCCCGCCCTCATCGCCAGCGGCATCGTCGCGGCGCGGGCGAAGCTGACCCGCGTGCCCGTCGGCGTCTGGGTGCAGGACCTCTACAGCAACGGCATGCGCGAGATCGGCGAGCGCGGCCTGCAGTCGCGGCTGCTGTGGCGGCTCGAATCGGGGGTGCTCCGCTTCGTGGACGGCGTCAGCGTCATCCACGACCGCTTCGCCCGGCACGTGACCGACGACCTGGGCGTCCCCGCCGAGCGGGTCTCGGTGTCGCGCAACTGGAGCCATCTGGTCGGCGGGGAGACCGCCGACGTCCACGAGATCCGGCGCCGCTACTTCGGCAACGCCCGGGTCGTCGCGCTGCACACCGGCAACATGGGCGCGAAGCAGGGCCTCGAGAACGTCGTGGACGCCGCCCGCCTCGCCGAGCGGCGCGGCTCCGACGTCGTGTTCGGCCTGGTGGGCAGCGGGTCGCGCCGCGAGATCCTGGAGCGGTACGGGCGCGGGGTGAAGAACCTCGTGTTCGTCCCGTCGCTGGAGGATCCGGAGTACCGCGCCATCCTCAAGTGCGCCGACGTCCTGATCGTCAACGAGAAGCCCGGGCTGCGCGAGTCGGCGGTGCCGAGCAAGCTCACGTCCTACTTCGTCCAGGGGACGCCGGTCGTCGCGGCCACCGAGGCCGACTCGGTGACCGCCGACGAGGTCAGGACCGCCGGCGCCGGGCCGGTCGTGCGGCCGGGGCGTCCGGACGAACTGCTGGACGCCGTCGAAGAACTCGCCGGCAGCGACGGCACTCAGTTCGGGGCGAATGCGCAGCGGTTCGCCGCGGAGAACCTGACGGCGGCGTCCGCGATCTCGCGGGTCGAGCGCTGGCTTCGGACCTTGTCACGGGGTGGACGGACCCCACTGCAGCCCACGGCGTCCGAGCGTCTCAGCGAGCGATCCATGCGCTGACCATTGTTAGTTGATCGCTCACTTACCCGCGTATAGTGGTCCCCGGACCACCGCTGACGGGGCACGCGATCGACGGACCGAAACGACGCGTGCGTGGCGGGCAGCCTGACCACCTGACCCTCTCCCACGGCACTACATCCGCATCACTACCCAAAGGAGTTGGGGGGATATGGCCAAGAAGGCCCTCATCACCGGCATCACAGGTCAAGACGGCTCGTACCTGGCAGAACTTCTGCTCGGCAAGGGCTACGAGGTTCACGGCCTGATCCGCCGGGCGTCCACGTTCAACACGCACCGCATCGACCACCTCTACGTCGACCCGCACAAAGAAGACGCCAAGCTGTTCCTGCACTACGGCGACCTCTCCGACGGGGCGCGGCTGGTCACGCTGATCGGGGGCATCCGGCCCGACGAGATCTACAACCTCGCCGCGCAGAGCCACGTCCGCGTGTCGTTCGACGAGCCCGAGCACACCGCCGACACGACCGGCGTCGGCACGGTGCGGCTGCTGGAGGCCGTCCGGCAGTCGGGCGTGATGCCGAAGTTCTACCAGGCGTCCACCTCGGAGCTGTTCGGCGCGACGCCGCCCCCGCAGGGCGAGGACACCCCGATGTACCCGCGCTCCCCGTACGGGGCCGCGAAGATGTACAGCTACTGGATCACCAAGAACTACCGCGAGGCCTACGGCATGCACGCGGTGAACGGCATCCTGTTCAACCACGAGTCGCCCCGGCGCGGCGAGACGTTCGTCACGCGCAAGATCACCCGGGCGGTCGCGGCCATCAAGGCCGGCAAGCAGGACAAGCTCTACATGGGCAACATCGACGCCATCCGCGACTGGGGCTACGCGCCCGAGTACGTGGAGGGGATGTGGCGCATGCTGCAGACCGACGAGCCCGAGGACTTCGTGCTCGCCACCGGCGCCGGCTACTCGGTGCGCGATTTCCTGCAGTTCGCGTTCGAGGCCGTCGACCTGGACTGGCAGGACTACGTCGAGTTCGACGACCGCTACCTGCGCCCGACCGAGGTGGACGCCCTCATCGGCGACCCGTCGAAGGCCACGGCGAAGCTCGGCTGGGAGGCCAAGGTGCTCACCCCGCAGCTCGCCCGCATCATGGTGAACTGCGACCTGAAGCAGCTCACGGTCAACGGACGCGTCTGGGTCGACTACCCGAACGAAGACATGGCGGCCACCGCCCAGTACGCAGTGAGGAAGTGACCATGGACGTCAGCTACGACGGCAAGCCCCTCGACCGGGCGTCCCGGACGTACGTCGCCGGGCACCGCGGCCTCGTCGGATCGGCGATCCTGCGCCGGCTCGAGGCGGACGGGTTCAGCGACCTGGTGACCCGGACGTCCGCGGAACTCGATCTCCGCGACCGCGACGCCGTGTTCGCCTTCTTCGCCGAAACCAAGCCCCGCTACGTGTTTCTCGCCGCGGCCAAGGTCGGCGGGATCATGGCGAACAACACCTACCCGGTGGACTTCCTGTCCGAAAACATGCGGATCCAGGTGAACGTCATGGACGCCGCCCTCGAGCACGGCGTCGAGCGGCTGCTGTTCCTGGGGTCGAGCTGCATCTACCCGAAGCTGGCCGACCAGCCCATCCGGGAGGACAGCCTGCTCACCGGCCACCTCGAGCCCACCAACGACGCCTACGCGATCGCGAAGATCGCCGGCATCGTGCAGGTGCAGGCGGTGCGGCGGCAGTACGGGCGTCCGTGGATCTCGGCGATGCCGACCAACCTGTACGGCCCCGGCGACAACTTCTCGCCCACCGGCTCGCACGTCATGCCGGCGCTGATCAGGCGGTTCGACGAGGCGAAGCGCTCGGGCGCGGAGTCCGTGACGAACTGGGGCACCGGGTCGCCGCTGCGCGAGTTCCTGCACGTGGACGACATGGCCGACGCCTGCCTCCACCTGATGGACCACTACGACGGCCCGCAGCAGGTGAACGTCGGTACCGGCGAGGACATCACGATCAAGGAGCTCTCCGAACTCGTCGCGCGCGTGGTCGGGTACGAGGGCGAGCTGGAGTGGGATTCGTCCAAGCCCGACGGGACGCCGCGCAAGCTGCTCGACGTCAGCACCCTCGCCGACGCCGGCTGGACCGCGAAGATCCCCCTCGAGCAGGGCATCGCCGACACCGTGGACTGGTACCGCGCGCACCTGGCCGACATTCGCCAGTAGGCGTCCGGCGGGCTGACCGGGTGGGCGTGCCGGCGCCC
>CALMAD010000099.1 GCA_937859105.1 uncultured Propionibacteriaceae bacterium | reverse complement strand
CGCGAACGCCGCGGGCGGCGTCGTGGTCGACGGGGTCAGCTTCGAGGTGCGCGGAGGAGAGATCCTCTGCGTGGCGGGCGTCCAGGGCAACGGGCAGTCCGAACTCGCGGACGCCCTCCTCGGCAACATCGCGCCCCTGTCGGGGTCGATCACGCTCGACGGGGCGTCCATCGCGAAGGCGACGCCGCGCGACACCATCCGGGCCGGGATGGGCTTCGTGCCCGAGGACCGGGAGGACGACGGCTTCGTCGCCCCCTTCACGATCGCCGAGAACCTCGTGCTCAACCGCGCCGGTGGGCCGCCGTTCGCGCGGGGCCTCGCGCTGAACCTGCCGGCGATCCAGGACAACGCGGAGCGGCTGCGGCAGGAGTTCGACATCCGCGCCCAGTCCATCGAAGACCCGGTGAGTTCGCTGTCGGGCGGCAACAAGCAGAAGGTCGTCCTGGCGCGCGAGCTGTCGCGCGACCTGTCGGTGCTCGTCGCGAGCCAGCCCACGCGCGGGGTCGACGTGGGCGCGATCGAGTTCCTGCACCGCCGCATCCTCGCCGAGCGCGACAAGGGCACAGCGGTCGTGCTGGTCTCGACCGAACTCGACGAGGTGGAGGCGCTGGCCGATCGTGTGCTCGTGATGTTCCGCGGCAAGGTCGTCGGGGTCGTCGGTCCCGAGACGCCCCGCGACGTGATGGGCCTGATGATGGCCGGCGTCGGCTACGAGGAGGCGGTCCGCTCGGCCGGCGACGGCACGTCGGCCGCCGACGCCCCGCGCTCAGCCCCGGACGCCCCCGGCGAGTCCGCGAAGGAGAACCGATGAGCACAGCGACCACGGCGCCGCGGCGTCCGACCTGGTGGCAGGCGCATGGCCGCGCGTGGGTCGTGACCGTCGCCTCGTTCGTGCTGGCCCTGCTGGTCGGCGCGATCCTCATGGTCGTCTCCGACCCCGACGTCATCACCCAGTACGCCTACCTCTTCACTGCGCCCGGCCTGCCGCTCGGGGCGAGCTGGGCCAAGGTCGCGGGCACGTACTCGGCGCTGGTGGTCGGTGCGGTCGGCTCGCCAGGGGCCCTCGCCGCGACGGCCGGGGCCGCCGCCCCGCTGATCTGCGCGGGGCTCGGCGTCGGCCTCGCCTTCCGCACCGGGCTGTTCAACATCGGCGCCCAGGGCCAAGCGATCCTCGGGTCGATCGGGGCGTCGTATGTGGGCTTCGCCCTCCACCTGCCCCCGGTGCTGCACCTGATCGTCGCCCTGTTGGGCGGCCTGGTCGCCGGGGCGTTCTGGGGCGGGATCGTCGGGTTCCTCAAGGCCCGCACCGGGGCCCACGAGGTGATCGTGACGATCATGCTGAACTACGTGGCGTCCATGCTGCTGAGCTGGCTGCTGCTCACGCCCGCGTTCCTGCGGCCGGGCCGCGACGACCCGCTCGCCCCCGAGATCGACGCGACGGCGGCGTTCCCGGTGATCTACCAGCAGTTCCACGTCGGCTTCCTGGTCGCGCTGCTCGCGGCGGCGGCCACGTGGTGGATCCTCGACCGCTCGACCATCGGCTTCCGGATGCGCGCCGTCGGCGCCAACCCGCACGCCGCCGGCACCGCCGGCATGAGCGTGGCGAACACGACCATCATCGCGATGGTGCTCTCGGGCCTGCTGTGCGGGCTCGCCGGCGTCCAGGCGGCGCTCGGCCCGGGCGCCGACCTCGTCGCCACGCCGCTGTCGCTCGGGCTCGTCGGGTCGGTCGGCTTCGACGCGATCACCGTCGCGCTGCTGGGGCGCAGCAAGCCGCTGGGCATCGTGTTCGCGGGCCTGCTGTTCGGCGGCCTGCATTCCGGCGGCCTGGCGATGCAGAGCCTCGCGGGCACGCCGCTCACGCTGTCGACCGTGCTGCAGGCGCTGATCGTGCTGTTCGTGGCCGCGCCGGCCCTGGTCAGCGCGCTGGTCCCGAAGCTGCGGCCCCCGAAGCAGACGTCCCTCGTCGGAGGTGAGGCATGAGCACGCTCGCCGCGTCGGCTGCCGGTCAGGTCATCCAGCTCGACTATCACGAATCCCGGGACGCCCGCCGCGCCCGCCTGTCGACCGGCGTCCTGCTCGGGCTGCTCGGGCTGCTGCTCGCGTGGCTCGCCACCCGGACGTCCGGGGACGCCGGCTACGCCCTCTCCAGCCCCTTCGACGCCGTCCAGTTGCCCACGGTGACGCTGCCCGGCGTCCCGACGGTCGTGGCGTCCGCGGTCGTCGCGCTGGTCGCGGCCGCCGTCTACCTCACCGGACGCCTCCACGGCCGCGCCCTCGCGGCCGTCGGCACCCTGGCCGGGCTCTTCGTCGCGCTGGGCGCGGTGACGTGGGCGGCGGCCGGCAGCGCGTTCCCGTTCCCGGTGAGCAACCAGCTCACGGGCACGGTCGCCCTGGCGACCCCGCTCGTGTTCGGCGCGCTGTGCGGCGTCCTGTGCGAGAACGCGGGCGTGGTGAACGTGTCGATCGAGGGCCAGTTCCTCGTCGCCGCGTTCACGGCCGGGGTCGTGGGCTCGGTGACCGGCTCGATCCCGGTCGCCCTCGTCGCCGCGGTGGTCTCCGCGGTCGCGATGGCCGCCCTGCTCGCCGTGTTCTCGATCAAGTACCTCGTCGACCAGGTCGTGCTGGGCGTCGTGCTGAACCTGCTGGCGTCCGGCATCACGGGCTTCCTGTTCGACCAGCTCGTGCAGCCGAACTCGCGCGACCTCAACGTGGCCCCGACGATGCCGACGATCGGGATCCCCGGCCTGTTGGCGATCCCGCTGCTCGGGCCGGTGTTGTTCAACCAGACGATCCTGGTCTACCTGGCCATGGTGTCGGTCGCGCTCGTGGCCTTCCTGCTGTACCGCACCCGCTGGGGGCTGCGCGTGCGGTCGGTCGGCGAGCATCCGGACGCCGCCGACACGGTGGGCATCTCGGTGCGGGGCATCCGCTGGCAGGCCGTGCTCGCGGGCGGCGTGTTCGCGGGACTGGGCGGGGCGTTCTTCACGATCGGCTCCACGGGCGGCTTCATCAAGGACATCACGGTCGGCAACGGCTTCATCGCGTTGGCCGCGTTGATCATGGGCCGCTGGCGTCCGGTGCGCGCCGCGCTGATGGCGGTGTTCTTCGGGTTCGTGACGCAGCTGGCGTCCCAACTGCAGACGCTGGAGACGCCGATGCCGACCCAGTTCCTGCTGATGCTGCCGTACGTCGCGACGATCGTGGCGGTCGCCGGCCTCATCGGACGCAGCCGCGGCCCGGCGGCCGACGGCGTCCCCTACACCAAGTGACGCGCGGCCCCGCGCCGGGCGTAGCCTCCACCCATGCGTGACATCGACTGGGACGCCCTGCGCACGTCCGCCGCGGACGTCGCCGGGCGCGCCTACGCGCCCTACTCCGACTACCGGGTGGGCGCGGCGGCCCTCGCGGACGACGGCCGCGTCGTCACGGGGTGCAACGTCGAGAACGCCGCGCTGGGCGTCGCGCTGTGCGCCGAGTGCGGGCTGATCTCGTCGCTCGTGGCCGGCGGCGGCGGACGCCTCGTCGCGTTCGTGTGCGTGAACGGCCCCGGCGACGTGATCATGCCGTGCGGGCGCTGCCGGCAGCTCCTGTGGGAGCACGGCGGGGCCGACCTGTTGATCGAGACGCCGGCGGGCGTCCGGACGATGGCCGACGTCCTGCCGCTGGCGTTCGGCGCCGACGACCTGAGAGAGGGGCAGGGACGATGAGCCTGGACATCGAACGGATCCGCGCGTTGCCGAAGGTGACGCTGCACGACCACCTGGACGGCGGGCTGCGCGCGCAGACCGTCGTCGAACTCTCCGCCGAGGCCGGCCACGCGCTGCCCACCACCGACCCGGACGCCCTGGCCGACTGGTTCTTCGAGGCCGCCGACTCGGGCTCGCTGGTGCGCTACCTGGAGACGTTCGAGCACACGATCGCCTGCATGCAGACCGCCGCCCACCTGCGCCGGGTCGCCCGCGAGTTCGTCGAGGACCAGGCCGTCGACGGCGTCGTCTACGCCGAGGCGCGGTGGGCGCCCGGCCAGCACACGGCCGGCGGGCTGAGCGTCGGCGAGGCGGTCGACGCGGTCCGTGACGGCATGGCCGAGGGCATGGACGCGGCCGCGCGCGCCGGGCAGCCGATCGTCGCGCGGCAGATCGTGACGTCGATGCGGCACGGGACGCCGCGTCCGGACATCGCGTCCCTCGCCGTCGACCGTCGCGACGACGGCGTGTGCGGCTTCGACATCGCGGGCGCGGAGGCGGGGTACCCGCCGAGCCTGCACGCGGCGTCCTTCGACTACCTGAGAAGGCACAACGTGCCGTTCACGATCCACGCGGGGGAGGCGTTCGGGGTCGCCTCGATCTGGGAGGCCGTGCAGCTGTGCGGGGCGTCGCGCATCGGGCACGGCGTCCGGCTGGTGGAGGACATCGCGCGGACGGCGTCCGGGTACGAGCTGGGCGAGGTCGCGACCTACGTGCGCGACCGCCGCATCCCGCTGGAGCTGTGCCCGAGCTCGAACGTGCAGACGGGCATCTGCGACTCCGTCCGGACGCACCCGTTCGGGCTGCTGGCCGCCCTGCGGTTCCGGGTGACGGTGAACTGCGACAACCGCCTGATGAGCCGGACGACGCTGAGCCGCGAACTCGCCCTGCTCGCGGACGCCTTCGACTTCACGCTGAAGGACCTGCGCTGGTTCACCCTGAACGCGGCCAAGAGCGCCTTCTACCGCTACGACCGCCGCCGCGCGCTCGTGGAGGACGTGATCGTGCCCGGCTTCCGGGCGGCGGGCTGAGGAGGGGGCCGCCCCGCCACCGACGATAGGGTGGGGATCATGACAACGATCCTCGCCTGCGCGGCCTGGCCGTACGCAAACGGTCCGCGCCACATCGGCCACGTGAGTGGCTTCGCCGTGCCCTGCGACGTCTTCGCGCGCTACCAGCGAATGCAGGGCAACGACGTGCTGATGGTGTCGGGGACCGACGAGCACGGCACCGCGATCCAGGTGAAGGCCGACTCCGAGGGCCTCAGCGCCCGCGAGACCGCCGACAAGTACCATCGCGTCATCGCCGAAGACCTGCAGGGCCTCGGCCTCTCCTACGACCTGTACACCCGCACGACGACGCTGAACCACCGGGCGGTCGTCCAGGAGCTGTTCCGGGCGCTGTACGACAACGGCTACGTGACCACGAAGGTGACGATGGGCGCGATCAGCCCGTCGACCGGCCGCACGCTCGCCGACCGCTACATCGAGGGCACGTGCCCGATCTGCGGCTACGACGGCGCCCGCGGCGACCAGTGCGACAACTGCGGTAACCAGCTCGACCCGATCGACCTGAAGGACCCGCACAGCCGCATCAACGGCGAGGTGCCGGACTTCGTCGAGACCGAGCACTTCTTCCTCGACCTGCCGGCTCTCGCCGACCAGTTGCAGGCGTGGCTGGCCGACCGGGAGGACTGGCGTCCGAACGTCATCCGGTTCAGCCGGGAGTTCGCCAAGGACCTGAA
>CALMAD010000098.1 GCA_937859105.1 uncultured Propionibacteriaceae bacterium | reverse complement strand
CCTCCCCTCCGGACTCTCACCGTCGGCTCCGGACTTCCACCGGATCGGCCGGCACCGGAAGGTGCCGGGTCGCGGGCTCTCACCGCCGGTTCGGACTTGCACCGACCCCGGGGCACGTTTGCAGCCCGATCCTAGCGCGGACGGGGTTGTGGCTCAGGACAGATCGTGCCTGCTCAGGACAGATCGTGGCGGAACGTGGTCAGCTCGACCTCGGGCCGCGGGCTCCAGTCGCGCTCGGGCAGGGCGACGAAGCCCAGATCCTCATACAGCGCGTGCGCCGTGGTCATCCAGGGGGCCGACGAGATCACGACGGCCGACAGCCCGATGTCTTTCGCGCGCCCGAGGCACGCCTCCACGAGCTGGCGCGCGATGCCGAAGCCGCGCGAGTCGGGCAGCACGGCGAGCTGCCGGAACTCGCCCTCGTCGGGCAGGGCGATCTCCCGCTGGGACGACCCCGGCGGGCACCAGGTGACCGAGCCGACGAGGCGTCCGTCGAGCTCCGCGATGATGAACTGCGACCCGAACGCCTCCAGCGGCGCCCGTTCCAGCGTGCGGTAGTACGGGTCGTCGTAGCTCAGCGCGCCGTCGGCGACGTAGGCCTCGCTGACGACCCGGCCGACCTCGACAAGTTCGTCGGGACGGGCGTCACGGATCGTCAGGATCATGCTGCGCATGCTAACGCCGCGCGGTTCGGCCGACGGCGGCGTCCGGGCCTGGGCGCGCAGGGTTTCCTACAACCCGGTCCTGACAACGTCAGATAGCGAAAAGATGATGGCAACTGGTTGTCATGGCGCCCGGCATAGGCTGTGCACGGAAGAAAAGGAGGCCGCCGTGGCCCGCATCCTGATGTCCTGCGTGCCGGCGTACGGCCTGGCCAACCCGACGTTCCCGTTCGCGCGGGCGCTCGTGGCGGCCGGGCATCACGTCGACTACCTCATCCCGTCGTCGTTCCGCCGGGCGGTCGAGAGAACCGGCGCCACCCACCTCCCCTACGCCGACTACCTCGACGGCCCGATCGTGCGCCCCGACCAGCTCGTCCGGCACGGGCGCCGGCTCTTCCGCGACCAGGACGCCGAGCTGCTGGCCCGCGGCCGCGACTACGACGCCGTCGTGGCGGGCGGCATGAACCCGCGCATCCCCGAGCTGGAGCACGCCCTCGACCGGCCGGTGATCTTCCTCTCGCCCGTCTTCTTCCAGCACGACCAGGTGATCCGGCACCTCGCCGGGCTGGCCGACGCCCTCCCGGCGCCGGCCCGCCGCGTGTTCGCCGACCGGCGCCTGCGGCGTCCGGTGATGGGCGTGGTGGGGGCCGCGATGGGCTGGGGCCGCGACTTCGACGTCGTCGCGATGATGGGGCCGCGGTCGTCCACGCTGAACATCTCGCCGGCGAGCCGGTACTACCAGCCCTGCGACCACCTGTTCGGCGACCGGTGCCTGTTCGCCGGCCCGACGCCGACGCTCGCGGCGTCCGACGACTCGTTCCCGATCGACCGGCTCCGCGACCACGACGGGCCGGTGATCTACGGCACGCTCGGCACGGTCTTCAACAGCTGGACGCCGTTCTTCCGGACGCTCGCCGCCGCCTTCGCCGGCTCCAACGCCCTGCTCGTGCTGACCACCGGCAACGCGCGCCGCCTGCGCGAGGTGGGGCCGATGCCCGCCAACGTGATCGTCTCCGACTTCGTCCCGCAGACCGACGTGCTGCGGCACGCCGACCTGTGCTTCACCCACGGCGGGTTCGGCAGCGCGACCGACACGGTCGCGATGGGCGTCCCCGCGATCTTCACGCCGATGGGCGCCGACCAGTTCTTCAACGCCTACCGCATCCAAGAGTTGGACGCCGGCCGCGTCCTGCCGAAACGCGACTTCACCCCCGCGAACGCGCGCCGGCTGGCCGACGAAGTGCTCCAGACGCCGCCCGCGGGGCTGCCGCGTCTGCGGCGCTCGTTCCTGGACGCCCCCGGCCCGGCCGCGGCGGTCACCGCGATCGAGGAGGTCATCGCCGGGCGGAGCCCCACGCTGCCCTGAGCCCGGCTTGGTGACGCGGTGCGCCACACGGACGCCGACGCAGTCACCGCCCCCGGCTCGGCGGCGTCCGCCCCTCCCCCTCACCCACGCGGATAGACAAGGATGGAGCAATGGACACCACTTTCCCCGACGGATTCCTGTGGGGCGGCGCCGTCGCCGCCAACCAGTACGAGGGCGCGTACCTCACCGACGGCAAGCTGCCCTCGATCCAAGACGTGATGCCGCAGGGCATCCTCGGCCCGGCCACCGACGAGCCGACGCCCGACAACCTCAAGCTCGAGGGCATCGACTTCTACCATCGGTACGCCGACGACATCGCGCTCTTCGCCGAGATGGGCTTCAAGATCTTCCGCTTCTCGGTCGCCTGGAGCCGCATCTTCCCGAACGGCGACGAGCTCGAGCCGAACGAGGAGGGTCTCGCCTACTACGACCGCGTGCTCGACGAGCTCGACAAGCACGGCATCCAGGCCATGATCACGATCAGCCACTACGAGACGCCGCTGCACCTGGCGAAGAAGTACGACGGCTGGGTCAGCCGCGACCTGATCGGCTTCTACGAGCGGTACGCGCGCGTGCTGTTCGAGCGGTACGGGCACCGGGTCAAGTACTGGCTGACGTTCAACGAGATCAACGCCGTCATGCACGAGCCGCTGCTGTCGGGCGGGATCTGGACGCCGAAAGACAAGCTGTCCGACCAGGACAAGTACCAGGCGATCCACCACGAGCTCGTCGCGTCGGCGTCCGTGACGAAGATCGCGCACGAGATCAACCCCGACATCCAGGTCGGCTGCATGGTCATCGCCATGCCCACCTACCCGCTCACGCCCGACCCGCGGGACGTGTGGGCGGCGACCGAGACCGACCACAGCAACCTCGCCTTCAGCGACGTCCACGTGCGCGGCCGCTACCCCGGCTACTTCCTGCGCACCCTGCGCGAGAAGGGCATCGAGCTGGACATCACGGACGCCGACCGCGAGACCCTGACCCACACCGTCGACTTCGTGTCGTTCAGCTACTACATGAGCGTGTGCGAGACGGCCGACCCGGCCAAGAAGATCAAGGGCCAGGGCAACATCATGGGCGGCGTCCCCAACCCGACCCTGCAGGCGTCGGAGTGGGGCTGGCAGATCGACCCGATCGGCCTGCGGTGGATCCTCAACCAATTCTGGGACCGCTGGCAGAAGCCGCTGTTCATCGTCGAGAACGGCCTGGGGGCCAAAGACGTGCTGGTCGAGCGCGACGGCGTCCCGACGGTCGAGGACGACTACCGCATCGAGTACCTGAACGACCACCTCGTGCAGGCGCGCGAGGCCGTCGAGGACGGCGTCGAGTTGCTGGGCTACACGTGGTGGGGGCCCATCGACGTCGTCAGCGCGTCGAGCGCGCAGATGAGCAAGCGGTACGGGTTCATCTACGTCGACCGCAACGACGACGGCTCCGGCACGCTGGAGCGCCACAAGAAGAAGTCGTTCGACTTCTATCGGGCGGTCATCGAGTCCAACGGCGCGAGCCTGGCCTGAATCTCGAGGACGGCGCGTCCTGAGAGGACCAGACCCGTGCTGGGATGTGGACGGACACCCACCCGGGTGTACCCGGGCCACCTGACGGGGTGTGGGCGTCGCCGTCCCCTGAGCGTTAGGTTCAGCGCATGACGAGGCGGTCAGGGCGGTGACGAGGGCGGGCGTCCTCAGCACGATCGGTGGCACGCCGCTGGTGCGGCTGCAGCGCCTGCACGGGCGCGAGGACGTCCGGGCGTGGCTGAAGCTCGAGAGCGCCAACCCCGGCGGGAGCGCCAAGGACCGCACCGCCCTCGCCCTGTTCACCGACGCGGTCGAGCGCGGCGCGATCACGCCGCGGTCGACGCTGGTCGAGTCCAGCTCCGGCAACTTCGGCGTCGCGGCCGCGCGCCTGTGCCTGCTGCACGGCGTCGGTTTCCACTGCGTGGTGGATCCGCGCGCGAACCGCGTCACCGTCGCGACGATGCTCGCGCTCGGCGCCCACATCCACGCCCTCACCGAGCCGGACCCCGAGACGGGCGACTGGCTGGTCGCGCGGCGGGCGAAGGTGCGCGAGCTGCTCGCCACCCTTCCGGACGCCGTCTGCCTCGACCAGTACAGCAACCCGGCCGCCCCGCGCGCCCACGCCGACGGGACGATGACGGAGATCGTCGAGCAGCTCGGCCGCCCGCCCACGACGCTGTACACCGCGACCTCCACGACCGGGACGATCGGGGGTTGCCTGGCGTATGTGCACGAGCGCGGCCTGGCCACGCGCGTGGTCGCCGTCGACGCCCAGGGCAGCGTCCTGTTCGGCGGCGAGCGGGGCGAACGTCCGCTGTCGGGCTACGGGGCGGGCATGGTGCCCCCGCTGGCCGAGGGGCTGACGCCGGACGCGGTCGTCCGGGTGAGCGCCCTGGACGCCGTCCGCGGGTGCCGGCGGCTCGTCGCCACGGAGGGCGTGCTGGCGGGGGGGTCCACGGGAGCGGTGGTGAGCGCGTTCCTGGCGGGCCTGGATGCGACGGACGCCGGGGCCGACATCGTGCTGATCTGCCACGACGGAGGCGTCCCGTACCTGGACACCGTCTACGACGACGCCTGGGTCGCCGAGCATCTGGGCGGCCTGCCATGAGGATCGCCGTCGTCGGGGGCGGCCCCCGCGCCCTGTGGGCGCTCGAGAGCGTGCTGCAGGCGGTCCGCGAGGGCGGGCACGCCTGCGCGATCGACGTCTTCGACCCCCACCCGGACGGGCGTGGCTCCGCCTACGCGTCCGGCCAGCCGGACTATTTGCGGCTCAACGTGAACTCGGCCATCATCCGGACGGGGCTGGGCTCCCTCGACGGCTGGCGCGCCGACCGTGGCGAGCGGCGTCCGCTCGATCCGTTCCCCGCGCGGTCGCTGGTGGGCCGGTTCCTCAGCGAGAGCTGGGACGCCGCCGAGCGGACGGCGGGCCGCTGCGCCCCGCGCCGGATCGCCGCCCGCGTCACCCGGGTCGAGCCGAGCGGATCCGCATGGCTCGTCGCCTACCGCCCGGGGCCGGAGGGCGCACCGGCGGAACACGAGGGCCGCTACGACCACGTGCTGCTCGCCACCGGGCACGAGACGGCCTGGCCGGACGCCTGGCGGGCCACCCAGCCGGACGCGCTCCCGGCGCTGCCCGTGCCCGGCCTGACCGACGCGGCCGTACCCGCGGGCGCGCGGGTCGCGGTCCGCGGCGCCGCGCTCACGTTCATCGACGCCGCGCTCGCCCTGACCGAGGGACGCGGCGGCACGTTCGCCGCGGACGGCTACCAGCCCTCCGGGCGGGAGCCCCGGCTGCTCCCGTTCGGCCGGGGCGGCCGGTTCCTCGAATGCAAGCCGCAACCCGGCGGCCCCCTCGCCGGCCTCGACCTCACCTCGGCCCGGATGCGGGGGGCCGTCGCCCTGGCCGAGAGCCGCGGCGACCCGGACGCCGTCGCCCGCGCGGTCGCCGCCACCGCCGAGGGGTTCCTCCGGGCCGCGCACGGCCGCGGCGACGTGGACGCCGTGCTGGCCGGGCGCGACGCCGGCGACCCGGTGGCCGACCTCCGCCGCTCGTACGCGGTCGCGACGGGCGACGCACGTCCGCACGCCGCCTGGGCGGTGGGGCAGGCCTGGCAGGACCTCTACCCCGCCATCGTGGACGCCGTCGGCTACGAGCGCTGCCCCGCCGCCCGGTGGCCCGCCTTCGCGCGCCTGGCCCGTCGGCTCGAGCGCGTCGCGTTCGGGCCGCCGCCGGTGAACGCCGGCAAGCTGCTCGCCCTCGTGGACGCCGGCGTCGTGGCCGCTCCGGCCTCCGCCTGCCCGCCCGCCGCCCGCCACGTCGACGCGGTGCTCGCGCCCCCGGGCGTCGTCCCGGGGTCGCTCGCGGCGTCCCTCGTCGACCGCGGGATCGCCGCGTGCTCTCCCGGACGCCGCGGCCTGCGCG
>CALMAD010000097.1 GCA_937859105.1 uncultured Propionibacteriaceae bacterium | reverse complement strand
GCCCCGGAGCGGCCGGCGGCGAACCCGCCGACGCCGGCCCCGGCGACAGCGAGCGTGCCCCCGGCACCCCACAGGAGCCCGCGCCGGCTCACGCCGGACGGCATCAGATCACCGCCGCGGTGAGCTTCGACAGCGGCTCCGACAAGGCGTTCACCGCGTCCGAGAGCTGCTTGACCTGGGCGTCGCTGAGCTGGTCGTACCCCACGTACCCCGACCCGGACCTGTGCTGCGCGAGCAGGCGGTCGAGCGCGGCGAAGCGGGTCTCCAGCTCGGCGTCCAGGGTCTTGTCGCGCTTGGTGAGAATCGGACGCAGCCCCTGCCACGCCACGCGCGCCCCGTCGACGTTGGCGGCGAAGTCGTACAGGTCGGTCCGCGACCAGTACTCCTCCTCGCCGGTCACCTTGCCGGTCGCGACCTCGTCGAGCAGCGCCTTCGCGCCGTTCGCGATCTGGTCGACGGTGAACGAGATCGTCCGCGTCCGGTCGTACAGGGTCTGCGTGTTCGCGACCAGATCGGACGCCGCCGCCTTCCGTTGGGCGTCCGACAAGGGCTTGTACCCCTTGGCTCGTTGGGGCCAGAGGTCCTTCTCGATGAGGTGCCAGCCGGTCCACGTCTCGCCCTGCTGCAGGTCGGCCTCGCGGGCGTCCATCTTCGGGTCGAGGTCGCCGAACGACTCGGCGACCGGCTCGATGCGCTCCCAGTGGGTGCGCGCGTCGGCGTAGAGGGCCCGGGCTTCGGCGTCCTTCTTCGCCGTGTAGAGCGCGGCGAACTTCTTCGTCTTGGCGAGCAGCTGCTCGGTCTGGTCCTTCACGTAGAGCTGGTACTCGCGGTTGGCCTGCTCGACGAGCTGCGAGTCCTCCGCGGACGTCGTCGGGGCGTCGGCCGCGGCGTCCACGGTGAACGCCGCCCGGATGCCCTCGCCGACCATGCCCGGCTTGCACGCCGTGAAGTACTGGCCGGGCTGCGCGGCGACCACGAGGTCGCGGGTGAGTCCGGGGCCGATGTTCTCCACCTCGCCGAGGATGCGCAGCCCGTCGGAGCCGAGCAGGTAGAACTCGGTCACCTGCGCGCCCCCGTTGGTCACGGTGAACGTCAGCGGCCCCGCGGGGGCCTGCGTGGCGGACCCCGGGCACTCGGTGTCGGTCGCCGTCACGGCCAGGCTGCGCGGGTTCGCGCCGGCGGACGCCGCGGGGCGGTTGTCGGTGCAGCCGGCGAGCGCGCCGCCGGCGAGCACGAGGGCGAGGGCGGACGCGGCGGGGCGCGCGAGGGCGCGTGCGGTCATGGGCTGGTCCTTTTCTGGGTGTGACGAGCTGAATCGGTGGGGATCGCGGGTTGACGAACGGCGGGAGTCAGCGGCCGGTCGCTGCGACGGCCGGTTCGGACGCCGGCCGCGCCGGGGCGTCCGGCTTGCGCCGCATCGCCCGGACGAAGAAGTACAGGGTGGGCACCACGTACAGCACCCAGACGACGGCCTCGACCTTGGTCGTGGCCGGGGAGAAGTTGAAGACGCCCTTGAGCAGCGCGCCGACCAGCGAGCCGGGCGCGATGACGTGGCTGACGTCGAACGCGAGGTCGTTCAGACCGGGCAGGACGCGGGCCTCCTGCAGGTCGTGGACGCCGTACGCCAGCACCCCGGCGGCGACCAGCACGAGGAACCCGCCGGTCCAGGCGAAGAACCGCGACAGGTTGATGCGGATCGCGCCGCGGTAGAACAGGTAGCCCAGCACGACCGCGACCGCGAGCCCCAACAGGGCTCCGAGCAGGGGGTTCGTCGCCGAACCGCCCGTGCGCGTGGCCGCCTGGGTCGCGGCCCAGAGGAACAGGGCGGTCTCCAGCCCCTCGCGACCGACCGCGAGCAACGCGATGAGGGTGAGCGACCACGGGCGGGCGTCGGCGGCGGCGTCCACCTGGGCGCGGAGCTCGCCGGAGAGCGTCCGGGCGCTGCGGGCCATCCAGAAGATCATCCACGTGACGAGGCCGACGGCGACGATCGATAGCGTCCCGCCGATGATCTCCTGCGCCTCGAACGTGAGGCCCTTGGGGCCGAACGTCAGGACCGCCCCGAACGCGAGCGACACGGCCACCGCGATGCCCACGCCCAGCCACACGCGCGGCAGGAGGCCGCGGCGGCCGCTCTTGACGAGGTACGCCACGAGGATGCTGACGACGAGCGCCGCCTCCAGCCCCTCGCGGAGGCCGATCAGGAAGTTGCCGAGCATGGGTTCGTCTTTCTGCTGGATGCGCCTTGTTAGGTAAGGCGCACCTAAGTTAGCGCCTCCCGCCGGGAATTACCACACGTCCACTTTGCGGAAATATGCGGCCGGCGCGTGACCGCCGAGTTGGGCAAACGCGGATGGATGAGTGACACTGGGTGGGTCGTATTGCCTCCCGAGGAGGATCCTCGCCGTGACCGATCTCCTGGTTCGCCCGCTCATCCCGCGCTGAACCGACGCTGCCCGCAGGGCTCCGGTCGGCGCACCCGACCTCAGGAGACCCTCATGCAGCACCCCGTCACGCTCCACGACGTCACGCTCACCTGGCCCGACGGCTCGACCATTCTGGACGCCGTCACGGCGTCGTTCTCGTCCGGACGCACCGGCATCGTCGGCGACAACGGCTCCGGCAAGACCACGCTGGTGCGCCTGGTCAGCGGCGACGTCTCCCCCACGTCGGGGGTGGTGGACGTCGCCGGCACGGTCGGCGTCCTGACGCAACGGCTGACGCTCGAGAAGGACGCCACTCTGGCCGACCTGCTCGGCGTCCGGACGAAGCTCGACGCGCTCCGCGCGATCGAGGCCGGCGACGCCTCCCCCGACCGCTTCGACGAGCTCGCCGACGACTGGGACGTCGAGGCGCGCACCTCCGCCGTGCTGGCCGTCGCCGGGTTGGGGCACCTGGCGCTCGACCGCCGCGTCGGGACGCTCTCGGGCGGCGAGGCCATGCTGGCCGCCGTCGCCGGCCTCCAACTGGCCGGCGACGACGTCGTCTGCCTGGACGAACCCACCAACAACCTGGACGCCGCCGCCCGCGAGCGCCTGTACACCCTCGTGGACGCCTGGCGCGGCAACCTGCTCGTGGTCAGCCACGACGTCGCGCTGCTCGACCGGCTGGACGCGACGGTCGAGGTGCGCGGCGGGTCGCTGACCGTCTTCGGCGGCGGGTACTCGGCGTTCCGCGAGCATCTCGCCCGGCAGCAGGACGCCGCCCGCCGCGACCTCGCGGACGCCGAGCGCCGGCTCGCCGCCGAGAAGCGTCAGCGCATCGAGCTGCAGGCACGGCAGGCGAAGCGGCAGCGGTACGCCGCCACCACGCAGGCGAGCTCGGGCCTCGGCAAGGGCGGGGTGGACTACTTCCGCAACCGGGCGGAGAAGGCGGGCGCCGTCGAGCGGGCCACCGCGGCGTCCCGGGAGGCGGAGGCGCGCGAGGCGGTGGCGGCCGCGGAAGAGGCGGTGCGCGACGACGTGCGGATCCGGGTGGACCTGCCCGACCCCGGGGTGGCGTCCGGACGCCGGCTGGCCGAGTTGGCGGACGCCGACACGACGTTCGTCCTGGCCGGGCCCGAGCGGTGGGCCCTGACCGGCGCCAACGGCGTCGGGAAGACCCTGCTGCTCACCGAGCTGGTCACGGGCACGGCGCCCGAGCCGGCGCCCATCCTCCCGGGCGACCACCCGACGGACGCCGCGGACGGGCGACTGCGCCGGCCGACGGCCCGTGCGCACACCGAACGCATCGGCTACCTGCCGCAGCGGCTGGACGCCCTCGACGACGGTGCGAGCGTGCTGGACAACGTCCGGACGGCGGCGCCGGGCGTCCCGCCGGGAGAGGTGCGGGCCCGGCTGGCGCGGTTCCTGTTCCGCGGGGACGAGGTGGAACGCCTGGTCGGAGGGCTCTCCGGCGGCGAGCGGTTCCGGGTATGCCTGGCGCGGCTCCTGCTGGCCGACCCGCCCCCGCAGTTGCTCGTGCTGGACGAGCCCACCAACAACCTCGACCTCGCCAGCGTCGACCAACTCGTGGACGCCCTCGCCGCCTACCGCGGTGGGCTGCTGGTCGTGAGCCACGACGAGCACGTCTTCGGACGCCTCGGCCTCGATCGTCGGTTGGTGCTCGCCCCGGACGCCGACCGCGGACTGAGGCTGCTGGACGCTTAGCCGCCGGTGTGGCGGGCGGGACGACCCGACCGGGAGGCGAGCGAGGGCCCCACCCCGGACCCGCCGGAACGCTGCAGGCGTTTGTGGAAACGCTGCAGGCGTTTCGCAGTTTACTGCAGGCGTTCCGCACACGCTGCAGGCGTTTCGCGACTTACTGCAGGTGTTCCGCAAACGCTGCAGGCGTTTCACCCCCGGGGCGAGCCACACGCCCACGGCGCCCGCCGCACAGCCCCACGCTTCACGTCCGCACACCCACACCCGTCAGCCGCGCAACCCCTCGGGCGCCTGGAACTCGATCCAACTCTCCCCACCGGTGCGCACGGTCACCCTCGCCGCGCGGACGTCCGCCGAGTCGTACGTCGTCCCCCCGGTCTGCGGGTTCCGGTCCCACCGCGGGAAGGAGCTGCCGGCCACATGCACGCGCAGGCGGTCGCCGGGCGCGAACACGCACGCGGTCGCCCACAGGGTCACGTCGACCGTGAACGGCTCCCCTGGCTCGACGAGCCTCCGCTCGTGCCCCGGCTCGAAGAGCCCGTCCCCGGCGTAGCTGTCGCGCCAGCTGGCGCGGGTGATCCCGTCGCACAGGGTGATGCTCGCGCCGTCGGGGGTGACCCGCGTCACCCGGACGACCACGTCGACATCCGGCGCCTCCGCCTCCAGCGCGAGGTGTGCCCGGACGCCTCCGATCATCTCCAACGGCTCCCGCAGCGGCCCGGACGTGAAGCACAGCACGTCGTCGCGCGCCTCGATGCCGCGCTGGTCCGCCGCGCCCGCGGGGAATCCGGACGCCATCATCGTCGAGCCGCCCACCGTCGGCACGGGGTCGGCGGGGTCGGAGACGAACGACTCGGCGCCCCCACCGGACGCCGCCGCGGCGTCCTCATCCGCGATCAGCGTCAGCCCGGGCCCGAGCAAAACCCGTTGCCAACCGAAGTCGGGCAGCTCGTCGTAGCCGCGCCAGGCGTCCTCGCCCATGACGAACAGAAGCACCGCAGGGACGCCCGCGAGCGACCCCTCGTCGGGATCGCGGTCGCGCAGCACGTCGCCGAACCAGCGCGCGTGCAGCGACGACAGGTCCCCATAACCCCCCACGGACGCCGCCCCCGCGGCCATGCCGAAGCTCCGGTCGGGGTGGCGTCCGGTCTGATCGATGTGCGTCCAGGGACCGATGACGAGCCGGGGCCGCGGGCAGCGGCCTGCGCGGGCGGCGTCCAACTGGGCCCGGTACTGCTGCAGGGTCGTGACGAGGAAAATGTCGTACCACCCGCCGATGTGGAGCGTCGCGAGGTCGAACGGGCCGCCGGCGGTCGGCTCGTCCCACAGGCGCGAGCTCGCGTCGCCGGGCGTCGCCCCGAACGACGGGACGATGCGCTCCGCGATCCACGGGTCCACCTCGTCGGCGAGGGCAGCAAGCGGCAGAACCCGGAGGAGTTCGCCCGAGCGCTGCCGGCGATCCTCCTCGTCGTAGGCGTCCAGGGACGCCGCGAGCCCGGCCTGGTCGCCCGCGTGCCGCCGGGCGATCTGGGCGAGCACCGCCGACGCGTGCCCCCAGCCGAACCGGCTCCCGAACTCGATGGCCCCACCCCGGATGACCGCCCCGTTGTCGGCGTTCCCGCCGGCCGAGAATCCGGTGGCGGTCGCCTTGAGCGCCGGGGGACGCCTCAGTGCGGCCCGCCACTGGGTCTCGGAGAAGTAGGACCGCCCCCACATGCCGACCGTGCCGTCGCACCACGGCTGCGCGGCGAGCCAGGCGATCGTGTCCTCGCCGTCGTCGGCCTCGTTCACCGACGGCTCGAAGTCCCCGTCGGAGCCGAACCGCCCGCGGACGTCCTGCGCGACCACCGCGAAGCCGGCCGCGGCGACGGTCGTCGGGTTGAAGTAGGCCGACGCGACGGCGAGGTCGCGGCCGTACGGCGTCCGGGTGAGGAGGGCGGGGTGCGGGTCGGCGGCGTCCGGACGGTAGACCGTGCTGCGCAGGATCGTCCCGTCCCGCAGCGGCGTCTCGACGTCGTACTCGACGACGATGCGTCGAGATCCTGGGCGGACGTCCGTCATCGGGCCGCCACCTCCCGACCCAGTCGCGCGGTGTCCGTGCGGTAGGTCTCCTTGAGGAACAGGCCCGTCACCATGGCGGACACCAGGCAGGCGCCCGCCGTCGCCGTGGCGACCGGCAGCCAGCCCTGCGGTCCGCTGCCCTGAATGGACGCCGCGATCGCCGGCGCGAATCCGGTCACGATGAGCGCGAGCTGGCTGGTGATGGCCGCCCCGGAGAACCGCACCTCGGTCTCGAACAGCTCACCCAGCAGCAGCGGGAACAGGGCGTTGACCAGCCCGTACGAGATGGACATCAGGCTGATGCCTCCGAGATACATGAGGACGATGCTGCCCGTCCCCATGGACCACAGCAAGAAGAAGATGCTGCCCGCGCTCAGTACCGATCCGAGCATGAACACCGGTTTCCTGCCGAAGCGATCCGCGATGCGCCCGGCGATGGGCTGGAAGCACATGCCGAGGAAGGCGGTCAGGATGTTCATGCCCAGCATGATGGGCTGGGCGATGTGCAGGGACCGGACGCCGTACGAGAGCACGAACGCGCTGAAGATCGACGACACGACCGACACGAGGTAGATGCCGATGCCGACCAGCACGCGGCGCCAGTGCTGCCGGAAGACGACGACCAGCGGCCACTCGCGCCAGGTCGTCTTCGTCTGCTCCTCCTCTTCGAGGACCTGCTCGAAGACCTCCGGCTCGGGCAGCGTCCGTCGGATCCACAATCCGATGAACGCGACGACGATGCTGAGAAGGAACGGCAGTCGCCACCCCCAGGCCAGGAACTGCTCGCGCGGCAGCAGCGACACGAGAAGGAACGCGAGCGACGACAGCATGACGCCGAACACCGTCCCGGTGTTGACGAAGCTCGTGTAGAAACCGCGCTTACCCTCGGGGGCGTGCTCGAGCGCCATCGTCGCGGCGCCGGCCGACTCGCCGGCGGCCGAGATCCCCTGGCACACCCGCAGCAGGACCAGCAGCACCGCCGCGGCCGGGCCGATCTGCTGCGCGGTCGGCAACAGACCGATCGCGGTGGTCGAGATGCCCATCAACAGGAGCGTGAAGAGCAGCATCTTCTTGCGGCTCACCCGGTCGCCCAGGTGGCCGATCACGACGGCCGCCAGCGGCCGGACGACGTACCCGATGCCGATCGTCGCCATCGAGAGCACCTGCCCGAGGCGTCCGTCGACCTGTGGGAAGAACAGTTCGTTGAAGACCAGCGCGGACGCCGACACGTACAGGAAGAAGTCGTAGTACTCCAGCGTGCCGCCGACGAAGGCGGCCACGGCCGCGCGTCGCGCGGAGGATGCGTGGTCGGCGTCCGGGCCCGGCGCGACGGGTTCGTGCGAGGCCAACTCCGAGGGGGACTCTGTGCTCATGATCACTCCTTCGTGACAACGGCGGACGGTGAGGACGCCGGGACGCGTCCGTCGGACGGAGTCTATGCAGTTATTTTCACGACCGTCAATGTTTCTGCATGACGTAGCGGGAGGTGCGCTAGCATGCGCCCGTGACGAGTCCCGACGGTGCACCCGCGACCATCTCGGGCGCCGAACTGGACTTCCCGCGTCCCGGACGCCGCGGCTCCGGCACCCAGCACTTACTGTTCACCCTTGTCAGCGAGCTGTGGGGCGCAACGTGGCTGCCGTCGCGTCTCCTGGCACGCTGCGCCCGGCTCCTGGGGGTGACGCCCAGTTCGGCGCAGAGCGGCCTGAGCCGTCTGACCACGCGCGGGCTTCTCGCGCAGCGTCAGCAGGGGACGCGTTCCGAGTACCGCCTCACCCCCGAGGCCGAGCAGCGGATGGTGCGCGGCATGCGTCAAGTCGCCGACTTCCGGGCCGCACGGGCGTGGGATCGGCGGTGGACCTGCGTCTGCTTCAGCGTCCCCGAGGGCGACCGCGCGCGCCGCGACCGCCTCCGTCACGGTCTGAAGTGGCGCGGCTTCGGCCACCTACCGGCCGGCATGTGGGTCTCGGCACGCGTCGGCCTCGAGGAGGTACGCCGGCTCTTCGCCGAGAACGCCGTGAGCGACTACCTGGCGGTGCGCGTGGACGCCGACGAACTCGTCGGCGTCGATCCGCTCACCGCCTGGGATCTCGACGAACTCGCGCGCGTCTACGAGCCCTTCCTGGACGCCTTCGGCTCGCTCGCCCGGGACGCCGAAAGCGGGTCACTGGCACCGGCGGACGCGTTCGCGGCGAACATCCGGGTGGTGGACGCCTGGCGGGCGTCCCCGTGGCAAGACCCGGACCTCCCCGACGAATTGCTTCCGCCCGGTCACGGAGCCCTGGCGGCGTCCGAACTCTTCCAGCGGCTCTTCCGCGCCACCCTGCCGGGCGCTCAGTCGGCCCTGGACGATCTGATCGCCGAGGAGGCCCCCCACCTCAGCGGACGCCTCCGCGTCGGCGGCCTCCTCGGCCGCCCCCCGAGCACGCTCCAGTGAGGCAATTCTGCCCTTCAACGGCAGGACGCCTCACCCCACCTCACACACCCAACGCGTCGGCGAGTTCGGCAAACAACCTCGCCACCCCCGCCGGACCGTCGACGACGACGTCGGCCAGCTCGACCAGGGCGTCCTGCTCGTCGGATCCGGAGCAGATCAGCAGCCCCTTCAGGCCCTCACGACGCAGTTCCCTCACCGCCCGGAAGGCGGCCACGTCGCCCAGGTCGTCGCCGGCGAAGATCACCACCGCCGGGCGCACCTCCCCCACGAGCGCCCGGACGGCGTCCCCCTTGTCGACGCCCTCCCCACGGATCTCCAGCACGTTCTTCCCCGGCTCGACGACGAGCCCGTGCCGCGCGGCCAGCTCGTACACAGGCCCCTCCAGGGCGGCGAACGCCCCAGCCGGGTCGGGCAGCGCGCGCGTGTGGACGCCGATCGACAGCCGCTTGTCCTCCACCCGCGCCGCCTCGACGCCGGCCGCACGCAGCACCCCCGGCAGCTCGGCCTTCACGTCCTCCAGCCCCGCGGGCGGCTCGGGCTCCAGATACTCCCCGGACGCGGCGTCCCACCGCTCCTGCCCGTACAACCCGAGCACCGACATGCCCCGCAGCCCGGCGTCCCCGTCGAGCCGGCCGAGCTGCACGGCTTTGCGCGCGACGCGTCCGGTGACGATCGCGATCTTCCCCAGGACGCCGCCCAGCCGGCTCAGCGCGGCGATGGTCGCCGGGTCGGCGTACGCCTCGTCGGGGTTCAGGACGATCGGCGACAGCACCCCGTCGAAGTCGCTGCAGAGCAGCGTCCCGCCCGGGTTCGCGACGATGGACTGCCAGGCGCGGCGTCCCTCTTCGGTGACGATGGACACGGGCGTCCCCCTCAAAGTGGGTAGCGGTTGAGCCTTGCAGTTCCTAAGTTAGGGGTGGAGGTGGGCGAAGTGAACGGCAATTCTTCCAACGGGTCCCCTGAAAGCTACACAGCATCGTTCGTCGTCGTGGCGAACCGCCTGCCGGTCGAGCGGGTGCAGAACGACGGCGAAACCTCCTGGCGAACCGCGCCCGGCGGGCTCGTCACGGCCCTCGAACCGGTCATGAAGGCGAACGAGGGCGCGTGGATCGGGTGGCACGGCGCCCCCGACGAGACGCTCAGCCCGTTCGAGGCCGACGGCATCAAGCTCGTCCCCGTGCCGCTTTCGGCGGGCGAGGTCGAGGAGTACTACGAGGGCATGTCGAACGCGACGCTCTGGCCGCTGTACCACGACTCGGTCGCGTTCCCCGAGTTCCACCGCGAGTGGTGGGACGCGTACGTCGCCATCAATCGTCGCTTCGCGGACGCCGCGGCCCAGACCGCGGAGCCGGACGCCACCGTCTGGGTGCAGGACTACCAGTTGCAGCTCGTCCCCCAGATGCTCCGCGACCAGCGCCCGGATCTGAAGATCGGGTTCTTCCTCCACATCCCGTTCCCACCGGCCGAGCTGTTCCAGCAGCTGCCGTGGCGCCGGCAGATCCTGGAGGGCCTGGCCGGCTCCGACCTCGTCGGATTCCAGACGCCGAGCGCCGCCCACAACTACCTCCGCCTCCTGCGCACCGCGCTCGGCTACGCGACGAAGCGCGACGGGTTCTCCACCCCCGACGGACGCCACGCCCGCGCGGCCGCCTACCCGATCTCCATCGACTCCGAAGCGTTCGAGTCGCTGTCGAACTCGCCCGAGGTCGTCGCCCGGGCCAAGGAGCTCCGCCAGGAGTTGGACGCCAAGACCGTCTTCTTCGGCGTCGACCGCCTCGACTACACGAAGGGCCTGCGGCAGCGAATCCGCGCGTTCGGCGAGCTCTTCAAGGACGGCGAGCTCGACCCCGACGAGGCGGTGTTCGTGCAGGTGGCGACGCCGTCCCGCGAACGCGTCGAGGAGTACAAGCGGCTCCGCGACGACATCGAACTGCTGGTCGGGCGCATCAACGGCGACATGGGTCGTGTCGGACGCGCCCCCATCACCTACCTGCACACCTCGCTGCCGCGAGCCGAGATGGCCGCGATGTACCGGATCGCCGACGTGATGGTGGTGACGCCCCTGCGCGACGGCATGAACCTGGTCGCGAAGGAGTACCTCGCCTGCCGCCCCGGGAACACGGGCGCGCTCGTGCTCAGCGAGTTCGCCGGCGCCGCGCTCGAACTGAAGCGCAGCTACCAGGTGAACCCATACGACATCAACGGCATGAAAGAGACGATCCTGCAGGCGATGAACGATTCGCCCGACCGCAAGCGCCGGCGCATGCGCGCGCTGCGCCGGCAGGTCTTCACCCACGACATCAACCGCTGGGCGGAGACCTTCCTGCACGACCTGGCCGTCCACGACCCCGACGAGCCGGACGCCGACTGACCCGCGCGGCGCCCGGCCACTCGGGTCAGCCCACCTCGACGAAGCGCACCCAGTTGGCGCCCGCGCCCGTCCGGACGCGGCCCTCCTGCTCCAGGACGCCGTCGTCACCGACCGCGTACAGGCTCGCCTGCGTCGACTCCTCGCCGACCGCCACCAGATGGACGCCGTCGGGCGCCACGCCGAACCCACGCGGCTGCTTCTCGGTCTCGGCGAGCGCCAGGACGCCGCGGAACGACCCGTCCTCCCCCAGCGCCACCGTGGCCAGCGTCGACTCGGTGCGCTCGGAGCAGACCAGGAACCGCTCGTCGCGCGCGAGGTGCAGGTCGGCGCCCCAGACGAGGTGCCCCTCGACCGGGTCGGCCCCGAACACGCTCTGCCGCAGCCCGGCGTCGGTGTCGTAGGCCGCCACCTCCTCCTCCACGGTGAGCGTGCCGTCGGACGCCCGCGCCAGCCGGAACGCCTTCCCCGTGAACTCGGTCATCAGGTAGGCCGCGTCCTCCGCGGCGTTGAGAATCAGGTGCCGCGGCCCGCTGCCCTGCGGCAGCTCGACGGTCGGCGGGTCGAGCGGCGTCAGCAGGCCGCCGCCGAGGCGGTACTGCGCCACCAGGTCGGCCCCCAGGGAGACGAAGTAGGCGCAGCCGTCCGAGGACGTGACCACGCAGTGCAGGTTCGGGAATTCGACGGACGCCGTCGGCGTCCCCACGACACCGTCCGTGACCGGCCACACGTGGCCCACGCCGCCGCCGTAGCTGGCGCCGAGCAGCGACTTCCGGTCGGGCGAGAGCGCGAGGTAGGTGACGGAGGCGTCCACCTCCACCTCGGACTCCTGCGTCAGCTCGCCCGTCGACGGGTCGAGCGCGAGCGTGAGGATGCGGTTCGGCTCCTCCTCGGTGGCCTTCACGCCCGCGTAGACGCGGAGGGCTTCGGCGTCCACCGCGAACGTGCTGCTCGGCGCGGGCAGGGCGTTGGACGCGAGGTAGCGCAGGGACGCGGGGCTGGCCGCGGCGTCCAACTCGAACGCGGAGACGGTCGCGTCGCCCGCATTGGCGATCAGGACGAGGGTGCTAGTCATGTCCCCACCCTAGACAGCGGGCAACCGTCCGGAAAAGCGCGGGGTAACCGCCCGAGCGACGCGGGGTCCGCCCGAAAAGC
>CALMAD010000096.1 GCA_937859105.1 uncultured Propionibacteriaceae bacterium | reverse complement strand
CCGGCGCTCGACGATGGGCCGGGCCTGACGGCGACGGCCGAGCCCGAGCCGCACGCGCCCGACCAGCCGGCGCCCGAGGCGTCCCCGGGGCCGCGGCCGACCCTGCTGTACGGCTACGGGGGGTTCAAGATCCCGCTGCAGCCCGACTATCGGCCGGGCTGGTCGGCGTGGCTGGCGGCCGGGGGCGTCCTGGCGCTGGCGAACCTGCGCGGCGGGGGCGAGTTCGGCACGCAGTGGTACGAGGACGGCCGGCTCGCCCACAAGCAGAAGGTCTTCGACGACGCGATCGCGGTCGCCGAGCACCTCGTCGAGACCGGCGTCAGCTCGCCCGCGCACCTCGCCGTTCACGGGCGCAGCAACGGCGGGCTGCTCGCGGGGGCGCTCTTGACGCAGCGCCCCGACCTGTTCGCCGCGGCGCTGCCGAGCGTGGGCGTCCTCGATCTGCTGCGGTTCCACCGCTTCACGATCGGGTCGGCATGGGTCTCCGACTACGGCGATCCCGACACGAAGGAGGGCTTCGAGGCCGCCTATACGTACAGCCCGCTGCACAACGTCGACCCGGGCATCGCGTACCCGGCCACGCTGGTGTCGACGGCCGACCACGACGACCGGGTCGTCCCGCTGCACAGCTTCAAGTTCGCGGCCGCGTTGCAGCACAGCCAGGCGTCCGAGGCGCCGGTGCTGCTGCGGGTCGACTCCTCGGCCGGGCACGGCGCCGGGAAGTCGACCGCGATGGTGGCCGCCGAGTGGGCCGACCTGCTCGCCTTCGCGGCCCACCACACCCACCTGATCGTGCCGCCCGAGGGCTGATGGGCACAGCCGGGGTCCGGGCTGCCCCGGGCACCCAGCGAGCAGGGGCGATCGGCCGGCCGGCGTCTCAGCCGAGCCGGCGCACCGGACGTTCCAGCAGGCCCGCGGGCACCGGGCGCCGCTCGTGGCGCGGCTTCGCGGCCTGCCCGGTGGTGCGCGCCGAGGCTCCCGCCGCGCTCGCCGTGCCGATCAGCAGTTGCCGGTCGTCGGTGAGCGCTGCGCAGAAGGTCGTCGAGCCGCACGCGACGCCCCAGAGGGCCCCCGGCGACACGGCGCCGAGGTTGGCCCAGGACGCGCCGTTCCACTGGCGGATCGTCCCGTCGGCGCCGCTGACCAGGCAGTTGGTCGCCGTCGGGCACGACACGCCCGTCAGCGGGACGCCTGCGGCGATCGTGGATGCCGCCGCAAATGTCCGCCCGTCGAAGCGGCTCGCGTGTCCCGCGTCGTCGACCGCGACGCAGGCGGACGCGGAGGCGCAGTCCACGTCGGAGAACGCCGACGCGCCCGGCACGGTGGCCGGCGGGCTCCAGGTCGAGCCGGTCCAGGTGGTGACCCGCGCCCCGGCTTCGACCGCCGCGCAGAAGGACGCCGTCGGGCACGACACCTGCGGCGCGGAGAGCGCCGGCATCGGGCGCGGCGTCCACGAGGTTCCGTCGAACGTGAACGACTGCCCGCCCGTCGCCGTGGCCAGGCAGAACGTGGCCGTCGGGCACGACAGGGACGACGCGACCGCGTCGCCGGCGAGCGGCAGGGGGGCCGGGTCGAGGGTCCAGGTATCGCCGGCGAGGCGGGCGATGCGCCCGTCGTAGGCCAGCGCGGTGCAGTGGGTCGCGTCCGCGCACGTGACGTCGCCGGCCAGCGTGTTGCCGAACGGGTTCGTCTTGACCACCTGGCCGGTGCTCCTCCGGACGACCACCTCACCGTTGCGCGCGATCACCGCGCACGTCCCGTCGGCGGTGCAGTCTGCGGCGGCGAGGGTGTTGACGAGCAGAAGCGTGCCGCGCGACGCGGCGTCCGTGCGGCCGGCCGGCCAGAGCAGCCCGGCGGCGTCCCCGAGCATGCAGAACGTGTCCGTCCCGCAGGACGCCGCCGTCGCGGCGCCCTCGGACGCCGTCGTCCAGCGCGTCCCGTCGAAGGTCGCGCGCAGGTCGCCCGACGTCGCGGCGAGGCAGTGCGTCGCGGAGTCGCACGTCACCGTGGTGACCGGGGCGGGCAGGGAGTCGTCGAGGCGCCACGACCCGGCGTCGCGGAAGAGGCGTCCGGTCGCGTCGCCCGCGACGCACCCGTCCGCCGTCGGGCAGGCGACGGACGTCAGCAGCGCCCCGTCCGCCACCGTCGACGGCGTCCAGGAGCCACCCGCGAGGCGCCACGCGCGCCCGGTGTCGTCGACGGCCGTGCAGGCGTCGACGGTGGCGCAGGCGAGGGCGGTCGGCTGCCCGACGTCCGCCCCCAGCGATGTTGGCGCGCTCCACGACCCGGCGGCCAGGCGGCTTCCCCGGCCGGACGCGTCGACGGCCACACACGCGCCGGCCACCGGGCAGGAGAGGCCCGTGATCGAGTCGGGGCTTACGCCGGCCCGGACGAACCCGGCGCCCGTCCACGTGTAGACGGCCCCGGAGTAGGTGCCCACGGCGCAGAAGTCGGCGGTCGGGCACGAGATCGCGGTCACGCCCGCGTCGTCGACGAGCTGGGCCGGCGTCCAGGAGCCAGCCCGGTCGAAGGACACGTTGCCGTACAGGTCCCCGGCAAGGCAGAATGCGCTGCCCGCGCAGCTCACGGCGGTGATGTAGCCCTGCGGGCGTCCGAGTGAGGCCGACGCCGGGCTCCAGGAGAGCTTTGGCGGTGCGGGCGTCGGGGGTGGCACCGGGTTACCGACCACATACCCCTGGACGTCCACGATGACGTCGGTGGCCGCGTAGCTCGCGACGGTCACGACGCCCGCCGCGTTCACCCGCGCCAAGACGCTGTTCGCGACGGTCTGCCCGGCGGCGTAGTTGAGGGTCGACGTCGTGGGCCCCGTCCCGGACGGATAGACCGCGAGGTTGCCGGCGGCGGCGGGGTTCACCGCGGTCACGTTCACCATGACCGCCTGCACGCCCGTCGCCGGGACGCCTCCGGCGCCGGTCACCTTCACGTCGACCGTGCCGCGCGCGGGGAGCCGGCGGGCGGGCGTCCGGGTGTCGAGCCGGCGGGACGGCGCGAGGCCCACGTAGTCGCTGCCGTTCTTGAAGTAGCCCGCGACGTCGACGATCACGTCGGTCGCGCCGTAGCTGCGCAGCGCGATCTGGCCGTTCGTGCCGACCTTCGTGACCGCCAGCGCCGGGACGGTCTGCCGCGCCGTGTAGTTCAGGTTGGACGCCGTCGGCACGGCCGCGCCGGCGGGGAAGACGGCCAGGTTCCCGGCCCGGTCGGGGTTCACCGCGGTCACGTTGACGGCGACGCTGCTCACGCCCGTCGTCGGGACGCCTCCGCGCCCGAGCACGGAGACGGTCTTCGTCACTCCGGACGCCAGCCGCGTCGCCCCGAGCCGCGTCCGCGTGTCGACGATCCGGGCGGGCGTCAGCCCGACGAAGTTGCCGCTGCCGGCGGGGTAGTACCCGGCGACGTCGAGGAGCACGTGGGCGCTGGCGTAGGTGTAGACGCTGAGGCGTCCGCCGGTGCCGAGCTTCACGATCGCCTGGTTGGCGACGGTCTGCCGGGCGACGTAGTTCACGTTGGACGCCCCCGGCAGCCCCGTGCCGGCGGGCCAGACGGCCGCGTTCCCGGCGCCTGCGGCGTCCACGATGGTGAGGTTCACGACGACGGCCGAGGCTGTCGCCGGGACGCCGCCGCGCCCGCCGACCTGGACGGTGACGGTGCCCTTCGCGGGGACGGGCGTCCGGGTGGCGATGCCGTTGGCGGCGCGCGTGTCGAGGAGGCGGACCGGCGTCAGGGCCGTGTAGGGCCCTGGCAGGGCCGCCTGGGCGGGCGGCGCGGCGGCGACCGCGCCGGCGAGGCTGCCGACAAGCAGCGCCACGGCGGTGGCGATCCGCAGGATCAGGGGAGCGGGACGTCGCATCGCAGTTCTCCGGTTCCGGGCGGCCGGTGCCGCCTGCTGCGGGCATCGTAGAGACACCTGGCGAGCCGAACCGCGAAACCGCGCTGCGGTTGCGGATTAGTTTTTCGCTTTCACAAGCGTCGGACGCCCGCTCTCGGCCCCGGCCCGACGCGTTCCGGTTGGCGACGCCCCCGACGCGCTCGGCTGCGCGGCGGTGTCCGGCTACCATGGACCGGCTATGCCCGCCGAGACGTCGCCCGTGGCCGCCGAGCCCACCATCGCCTTCGACCCCACGCTGCCGATCAGCGCGGCGGTCGACGAGATCCGCGCGGCCCTGGACGCCCACCAGGTCGTCATCGTCGCCGGCGAGACCGGGTCGGGCAAGACGACGCAGTTGCCGAAGATCTGCCTGCTCGCCGGACGCCGGCGCATCGGGCACACCCAGCCGCGGCGCATCGCCGCGCGGACCGTCGCCGAGCGCATCGCGCAGGAGATGGAGGTTCCGCTGGGCGACACGGTCGGCTACCAGGTGCGGTTCACGCGGCACGCCGGCCGACGGACCGCGGTGAAGCTGATGACCGACGGCATCCTGCTCGCCGAGATCGCCCACGACCGCGACCTGCGCCGCTACGACACGATCATCATCGACGAGGCGCACGAGCGCAGCCTCAACATCGACTTCCTGCTCGGCTACCTGAAACAGCTGCTGCCGCGGCGTCCGGATCTGAAGGTCATCGTGACCTCCGCGACCATCGACACCGCGCGTTTCAGCGAGCATTTCGACGACGCGCCGATCATCGAGGTGTCCGGCCGGACGTACCCCGTGGAGATCGTGTACGACCCGCCGCCCGAGGGGGACGCCGACCCGATCGACGGCATCTGCGCGGCGGTCCGGCAGCTGCATGCGCTGGGGGAGGGCGACATCCTGGTCTTCCTGTCCGGCGAGCGCGAGATCCGGGACACTGCCGACGCACTCGCCGCCCTCGACCTGCGCGCGACCGGGATCCTGCCGCTGTACGCACGGCTCTCGGCCGCCGAGCAGCACCGCGTCTTCGCCCCGCACGCCGGCACGCGGGTGGTGCTCGCGACGAACGTGGCCGAGACGTCGCTGACCGTGCCGGGCATCCGGTCGGTCGTCGACCCGGGCTTCGCGCGCATCTCCCGCTACTCGGCGCGGACGAAGGTGCAGCGCCTCCCCATCGAGCCGATCTCGCAGGCGTCCGCCAACCAGCGCGCGGGCCGCTGTGGCCGCGTCGGCCCGGGCATCTGCGTCCGCCTGTACTCGCAGGAGGATTTCGAGGCCCGGCCCGAGTTCACCGAGCCCGAGATCCTCCGCACGAACCTCGCCAGCGTCATCCTCCAGATGGCCGAGGCGCGGCTCGGCCCGATCGAGCGGTTCCCGTTCGTCGAGGCGCCGGACGCCGCGCAGGTCCGCGACGGGCTGCGGCTGCTCACCGAGCTGAATGCGCTGGAGCCGCACGAGCGCGGGGACGCGGGCGTCCGGCTGACGCCCACCGGACGCCTGCTGGCTCAACTGCCCGTCGACCCGCGGCTCGGGCGCATGCTGGTGCAGGCGTCCGAGGAGGGCTGCCTGAAGGACGCCACCGCGATCGTCGCCGGGCTGGCGATCCCCGACGTGCGGGAGCGTCCGGCCGAGCACCAGGCCGAGGCGGACGGCCTGCACCGGCGGTTCTGGCGTCCGCTGGAGGCCGGTGGTGACGACGCCGAGCGGGACGCGTCCGACATCGCCGCGTTGCTGCGCCTGTGGAAGTACCTCCGCGGACGCCGCCGCGAGCTCTCCGGCAGCGCCTTTCGCCGGTTGTGCCGCGACGAGTACCTGAGCTTCCTGCGCATCCGTGAGTGGCAAGACCTGACGACCCAGCTCCGCGAGGCGACCCGCGACCTGAAGATGGGCGGACGCCGTGAGCGGGCGTCCGGGGGGCGCGATCAGGCGGAGTCCCCGTCCGGCAAGCGCGGACGCCGCGGCCGGGCGGCGGAGAAGGCGTCCGGGACGCCGAAGGGCGGGGAGGCGACGGGGGAGACGGCCGGGCGGGCGCCGATCGACTGGGACGGCATCCACCGCAGTGTGCTGGCGGGCCTGCTGTCGCACGTGGGGCTCATCGACGTCCGGACGACGGCGCGGGAGAACCGCGGGCCGCGCCGGGGGCGGCGTCCGATTCCCGAGTACGTGGGGGCGCGCGGCGTCCGGTTCGCCATCCAGCCGGGCTCGGCGGCCGCGAAGGCCACGCCCGAGCTCGTGATGGCGGTCGAACTGGTCGAGACATCGCGGTTGTGGGCGCGGACGGTCGCGCCGATCCGGCCCGAGTGGGTCGAGCAGGTCGGCGAGCACCTGCTGAAGCGCAGCTACTCCGAGCCGCGCTGGTCGGCGTCGGCGGGCCAGTGCGTCGCGACGGAGAAGGTGAGCCTGCTCGGCGTCCCGATCGTCGCCGACCGCACGGTGAGCTATGGGCGCATCGACCCGGTCGTGGCGCGGGAGGTGTTCATCCGCTCCGCCCTCGTCGAGGGGCAGTGGCGGACGCGGCACCACTTCTTCGCGCGGAACGAGCGCGTCCGGCGCGAGGCCGAAGACCTGGAGGAGCGCACCCGGCGCCGCGACCTCGTCGTCGACGACGCCGCGATCTACGCGTTCTACGACGCGCGCGTCCCGGCGGGCATCACCACCGTCGCCCATTTCGACCGCTGGTGGCGCGACCAGCGGCGGCGCGACGAGCACGTGCTCGACCTGACGATGGACGACGTCCTGGACGCCGACGCCGACGAGGTCGACTCCGGTGATTTCCCGGAGGTCTGGACCGTCGGCGGCACCGACGTCCCGGTCAGCTACACGTTCGACCCCGGCACGCAGAGCGACGGGGTGTCCGTCGACCTGGACGTCTCCGTCCTCAACCAGGTGGACGCCGCCCCCTTCTCCTGGCAGGTGCCGGGCCTGCGCGCCGAGCTCGCGACCGAGATGATCCGGCGGCTGCCCAAGCAGCAGCGGGTGCATTTCGTGCCCGCCCCGGACTGGGGACGCCGCGCCGTCGAGCACCTGGGCGAGCCGCGGCCCGGCGAGCCGTTCCCCGAGGCGTTGGCCCGCGCGTTGACCGCGCTGTCGGGGCGGCCGGTCGAGGCGTCCGAGTTCGACGTGGATGCCGTCCCCGAGCATCTGCGCGTCACGTACGTCGTGACGGACGCGACGAAGCCGCCGGCGGCATCTGAACTGGGCTCTGGCAAGGACTTCGGTGCCCTGCGCAAGCAGTTCGCGCCCGCGCTGAACGCGCGGCTGAATCGAGCGGCGCCCGGCGTGACACACGCGGGGGCGACGTCGTGGGAGTTCGGGACGCTGCCCGAGGAAGTCGAGCTCGCCGGGGGCGGGTCGCCTCTGCTGGGGTACCCCGCCCTGGTCGACCAGACGACGTCGGTCGGGGTGAAGGTGGCGAACACGCGCGAGCGGGCGCGCCGGTGGCAGGCGTCCGGGTTGCGGAGGCTCGTCACCCTCGCGAGCCCCGACCCGACGAAATCGGTGTTCGCGCGCATGGGCAACGAGACGAAGTTCGCGCTCGCCGCGGGGCCTTACCCGAGCACGAACGCGGCCCTCGCGGACGCCCGCCTCGCCGCGACCGGGGCGCTGCTGCTCGCCAAGGGCGTCGACGCCGACGCCGTCCGGGATGCCGACGCCTTCCGGCGCGCTGTGGACGCGGTACGTCCCGACGCCGCGGACGCCATGCAGCGCATCGTCGCGACGACCGGGCGGGTCCTCGTCCGGACGCAGGCGGTCGAACGGGCCCTGCAGGGGCGTCCGGACGACGACTCGGTCGGCGACGTCCGCGCCCAACTCGGCAACCTGGTGTTCCCGGGCTTCGTCGCCGCGACGCCAGAGCCCCACTTCGGACGCCTCGAGCGGTACGTCCACGCCATCGAGCGCCGCATCGAGGGTTGGCGAACGCATCCCGCCCGCGAGGCGCAGAACCTCGGTGTGATCACCGACCTGGAGGACGCCTACGCCGCCGCCGTAGACCGCTACGACGTCGGCGACCTGCCGACGGAGGCCGTCGAGGTGGGCTGGCTGCTCGAGGAGTTGCGCGTGAGCCTCTTCGCCCAGTCGTTGGGGACTGCCCAGCCGGTCTCCGCCAAGCGCGTCCGCGCCGCGATCGCGGCGCTCGGGTGAGAGTGGCGTCCCTGCTCGCCTGAGCGCCGGCCTTCTGGCATGGGCGTGACCTGCCCATGAAGATGGGCGGCTCCGGACGCCGGCGCTGGGCGTCAGCTCCTGCCGCCGGCGGTTCGCCGTCCGAGAGGAGGCACGCCGATGCCTGTGGCTTGCTCACACCTCGTGGGCAAACCACAGCATTGCCCGCTCACGCTTCCAGGACGGGCCCTGATGCCCCACGTCGGAGGACGTCCCGCACCGGCAGCCGGGCCGTTGCGGGCTCGGATGCTCAGCGAAGCCGCAGCGGCACGACCGCGTAGCCGCCCACCGGCGGCTGCTCGCGTTCGCGGGAGCGCTCCGGATCCGACTCGATCGCGGACGTCGCGGCCAGCAGCGCGCGCACGAAGACGCGCAGTTCCAGCGTCGCGAGGGGACGCCCCGGGCACACGTGCTTCCCGATGCCGTAGACGAGGTTGTACGGAGCGTGGGCGTCGGGATCGAAGGCGTCCGGGTCGTCGAAGATCTTCGGGTCGCGGTTCGCGGCGCGCCAGTGCAGGCTCAGCCGGTCCCCGGCGGCGATCTGCTGCCCGCCGAGGCAGACGTCCGCGGTGGCGACGCGGCGGTTGGCGACGAACGGGTCGTCGATCCGCAGGATCTCGTCGACCACCGCGTCGAACTCGCGGTCGCTCACGCCGTTGCGGAGCCGTGTCTGCACTTCGGGATGATCGGCCAGGTAGGCGCACACCACGCCCGCGCACAGGGCCATCGAGCCGAGGTCGCCGCCGGTCCAGTTGCGCAGGATCGAGACGATCTCCTCCTCCCGCAGCGGCTTCCCGAGGACGGTCGTGTTCATCAGTTCGGCGGTGATGTCCACCGGGACGCCCGCGACGCCGCGACGCTCCGCCAGCAGCGACCGGATGATCGCGTCGAACCGCTCGGCCACCTCGGCCGTCCGGGCCCGGTCGCCCGAGCGGGTCGCCGCGTGGTTGTCCCGCATCCAGGCGAGAAGGTCCTCCTCGAGGTCGGCCCGCCAGCCCAGCCAGACGCTCTGGGCGCGCCCCGCGTAGCGGGCGCCCGCCTCGACCGCGTCCAGCGAGCCCGGCACGTCCAGGGCCTCCACGAGTTCGGCCGACACGCGACGCAGCTCGGGCTCGACGGCGTCCATGCGATGGGCCGTGAAGAACTCCTCGACCAGCGCCCGGTAGGCGGTGTGCGTCGGCCCGTCGAGGCCGTTCGGAACCTGCAGAAAGCGGGACGCCGCGTTGCTGAACGTGCGATCGTCCAGCGCCGCCCCCTGGACGTCGGCGTGGGAGGTCAGCGTCCACGTGCCCCGCTCGTCTCGCCTGACGGGGCTGGGGCTGATGCGCGGCGGCGCATCGGGGGACTCGTGCGGTGCGGGCTCGTCGGACATGGTGCCCATCTTGTCGCGGACAGCCCCCGATCACCGGCGATTCGGGATCGTGGACGGGACCGCGCTCCTCCGGGCGGCCGCGCCCGCAAGCTCACGCTAGCTCGGAAACATTCCGGCTTGATCAGGGCACTTCTGCCGGACGCCGGGATGTTCCTCGGTACCAAAGTGCCGTCTGGCTCCGCCTTTCGTCGCGAGCCTCCGGACGCCGCTGTCGGACGTCCCCCGAGCCCCGTAGTTTGGACATCGGCACTACCCCGCCCGGAGGGGCCGGACCAGGCACCGGCCCCTCCGAACATTCTCGCCAGCCATCCCACCCCTTGATCGCGGCCGCCCGCGCTGGCCCGTCCTTGCTGGTCCACCGGCAGCCCGGTTACTTCTCTCGCTCATCGCGGACGTCGACCTCCCGGCCGTGTCGTTCCCGGGCAGTAGAGTGACGCCATGTTGGATCCCGAGGCGCTGTACACCACGAACGCCGACCAGTGGGATGTGGTGGCCGGGCATGCACCGGTCATGCTGCACCTCCTGCAGGGCTACGTGGATGCGGGCGGCGTCTCCCGCAACCTCGCCGAGCATCTGCTGATGCAGTGCCCTCACGAGGTCGTCGCCGAGTTCGACTGCGACCAACTGCACGACTATCGCTCGCGGCGTCCGCCCATGACGTTCGACGTGAACACCTGGGTCGAGGTGGAGATGCCTCGCCTGGTGCTGCACCGCATGACGGACGACGCCGGCCGTGACTTCCTGCTGCTCGAGGGGCCCGAGCCCGACTCGCAGTGGGAGCGCGCCTGCACGGCCATTCTCGACCTTGCCGGCCGGCTCGGCGTGACGCAGTTCGTCACCGCGACGGGCACCCCCTTCGGCGTCCCCCATACGCGCCCGGTTCTGGTCACCGCACACGCCACGTCGCCCGAGCTGGTGGGGGAGAACCCGATGCCCTTCGAGCGCGTCCAGGTGCCGGGCAGCTTCTCGACGCTGCTCGAATACCGGGCGGGCCAGCGCGGCTTGCTGGGCCGCGGGTTCGTCACCTACGTGCCCCATTACCTCGCGCAGGGCGCGTTCACGCCCGCCACGGTGACGGCGCTCGATCGCGTGATGGACGCCGCCGGCCTCGTCCTGCCGCGCGACCCGCTGGCGGGCACGGTGCAGGCGACGCTGGACGCGTTGGAGAACGAAATGGCCGGCGACGAGGATCTGCCGGCGCTGATCGCGACGCTGGAGGCGCAGTACGACGACCTGGCCCGGCAAGGGCAGCGGTCGGTGCCCTCGGCGGACGAGATCGGCGCGGCGGCGGAGCGCTTCCTCGCCGAACGGGACGACGAGGGGGAGGGGTCCTGATGCCACAGACGGTCCAGGAATTGGTCGAGTTGCTCGAGTTGGAGGAGGTCGACCATCTCCGCTACCGCGGGCAGGATCCGCGGACCACGATGCAGCGCACCTACGGGGGGCAGGTGATGGGCCAGGCGCTGTCGGCGATGTACTCCACCGTCCCCGACGGCCGGCTGTGCCACTCGCTGACCGGCTACTTCTTGAGGCCGGGGGTGCCGAAGGCGTCGATCGACTATCAGGTCTCGGTGATGCTGGACGGAGGGTCGTTCTCGAACCGGCGCGTGGTCGCCGAGCAAGAGGGGCGGCCGATCTTCGTGATGGCGGCGTCGTTCAAGACCCCGGAGGACGGGTTCGAGCACCAGATCAGCGCCTTCCAGCCGCCGCCCCCGCCCGAGGATTGCCCGCCGTTGGCCGACGTGCTCGCGGTCCGGTCGAGCCGGGCGAAGCGGGCGTGGATGCAGGAGTGGGCGGCGCTCGACGTCCGGTACGCCGACAGCTCGCTGACCAGCGAACTCGACCGCAACGCCCGGCTGCTCGTCTGGGTGAAGACGGCCGACGACCTTCCGGCAGATCCGCGCGTCCACCAGCAGGTGCTCGCCTACGCGAGCGACCTGACGATCCTGGCCGTCAGCACGCTTACGCATCCGGTGGACTTCTACAGCCCGCAGATGCAGGTGGCCACGATCAACCACTCGATGTGGTTCCACCGCCCGATCCGGGCGGATCGCTGGGTGCTCTACGACCAGGCGTCCCCGAACGCCTCGAACGCGCTCGGGCTGTCGATGGGACGCCTCTACGCCGGCAAGACGCTCGGCGCCTCGTGCGCACAAGAGGGGCTCATCCGGATGACGACACCGGACGAGCCCCTCTGATGGGCCGGCGAGCCTGGGGTGTCAGGCCGCCAGCGCGCTCTCGTCACGCAGCTTGGCGATCGCGTGACGCTCGATCTGCCGGACGCGCTCGGCCGTGATGCCCCACACGGCGGCGATGTCGGCGAGCTTGGCCTGACGGCCGTCGAGCAGCCCGTAGCGGCGGCGGACGACGTCGGCCGAACGGTCGTCGAGGCAGTCGAGCAGCGCTTCGAGCCGCTGCCGATCCTCCGCGTCGAGCACCATCTCGTCGGGGCCGGGCGTCGCGTCGCGGGCGATCAGGTCGCCGAGCGCGGTGTCGCCGTCTTCCTCCACCGGGGCGTCGAGGCTGACATGCTCGCGGGCGAGACGGATCAGGTCGATGACCTTCTCCTCGTCGATGTCGAGTTCCTCGGCGATCTCGACGACCTCCGGCTCGCGGCCGAGGCGACGCTCGAGCGTGCGCCGGGTGGCCGAGACCTGGTTGATCTGCTCGGCGACGTGAACGGGCAGCCGGACTATGCGCCCCTGCTGCGCGATGCCACGGCTGATCGACTGACGCACCCACCACGTGGCGTAGGTG
>CALMAD010000095.1 GCA_937859105.1 uncultured Propionibacteriaceae bacterium | reverse complement strand
ACGTTGCAGCCCATCGCGTTGGTCGACAGGAAGAAGACGTTGCCGTAGCCGCCCGTGGCGAGCACGACGGCGTCCGCCGTCCACGTCTCGATCGCGCCCGTGACCATGTTGCGGGTCACGATGCCGCGGGCCCGCCCGTCGGCGACGATCAGATCGAGCATCTCGTGACGGGTGTGCATCTGCACCGTGCCGACCGCGACCTGACGCTCCAGGCTCTGGTAGGCGCCGATGAGCAACTGCTGGCCCGTCTGGCCGCGAGCGTAGAAGGTGCGCTGCACCTGGACGCCGCCGAACGACCGGTTGTCGAGCAGGCCGCCGTACTCACGGGCGAACGGGACGCCCTGGGCGACGCACTGGTCGATGATGTTCGCGCTGACCTCGGCCAGGCGGTACACGTTGGTCTCGCGCGAGCGGTAGTCGCCACCCTTGACCGTGTCGTAGAACAGCCGGAAGGTCGAGTCGTTGTCGTTCTTGTAGTTCTTCGCCGCGTTGATGCCGCCCTGGGCGGCGATCGAGTGTGCGCGACGCGGGCTGTCCTGGTAGCAGAAGTTCTGCACGTGGTAGCCGGCCTCGCCGAGCGTCGCGGCGGCCGCGCCACCCGCCAGGCCCGTGCCGACCACGATGACCGTGATCTTGCGGCGGTTCGCCGGGTTGACCAGCTTCGCCTCGAACTTGCGCTTGCTCCACTTCTGCTCGATCGGCCCGGCAGGAGCCTTCGTGTCGGCGATCTCGTCGCCGACCTGCCAGAAGTCGTTCGTCACAGTCTCACTCATCTCAGCCCACCCATCCGAAGAACACAGCCAGCGGCGACACCATCGCCATCGCCCACCAGCCGACGGCCACGATCCACGCCACGATGTTCAGGTTCGCCCGCGACCGCTTCGACGTGTTCGCGCCGAGCGTCGTCAGCGAGCTCCAGACGCCGTGGCGCAGGTGCATCGCCACCGCGGTGACCCAGATCAGGTAGCCGAGCGTGATCCACCACAGCGAGAAGCTCGCCACGAACATCGAGTACGGGTCGGACCCGCGCTGGAAGCCCGTCGTGATCGTCTGCGTGGTGAACTGCAGCAGGTGGAAGAGCAGGCCCGCCGCGACGATGACGCCGCCCCAGCGCATCGTGCGGGCCGCGTACGTCTGCTCGTGACGCTTCACGTTCGCGTACTTCGAGCCGCGCGCCGCGTGCGCCCGCTGGGTCAGCTTGGCCGCCGACCAGATGTGGAGCACGATCGCCGCCAGCATCAGCGCCCGGAAGGCCCAGATGAACCAGCCATGCGGGATCAGGGGGTAGCCGAAGTCTTGCTTCAGCCATTCGGCGTAGTGGTTGAAGGTTTCGGCCCCGAAGAACACCTTCAGGTTGCCGAACGAGTGCACGAGCAGGTAACCGACCATCATGAGCCCGGTGACGGCCATTAGGGCCTTCATCGCGACAGACGATCGAACCGCTCTCTGTTGAGGAGTGAGAGTTGTAGTCGCCACGGTGCTCACCCTAGACAAATACGCGGCGGCGCGGGCGCGCGACGCCAGATCCGACTCGCGATTTTCACGCGGACCGCTCGACGCCCGTGCGATCGGCCGCACCGCGGCCGTCCGGGCGGACGACCGTGCGCGCCGAGTCGGCCCCGACTGGGCGTGTCGCCGCCGACGAGGCGGTCCGGACGGCGGCCCGCCCCAGCCCTGGACGGCGGGCGGTCGAGGTTCAGGCCGGCGGCAGCAGGTCGGGACGCCGCCGTGCGGTGCGCTCGTGGGAGCGCTCGCGCCGCCAGCGGGCGACCTCGCCGTGATGCCCGGACAGCAGGACGGGCGGGACGTCCAGGCCGCGCCAGGACGCCGGTTTCGTGTAAACAGGGTACTCCAGGGTGCCGTCCCCGGCGACGGAGTAGGACTCTTCGACGAGCGACTCGGGGTTGCCGACGACCCCGGGGATCAGCCGGACGACCGCCTCGATGATCGCCAGCGCCGCGACCTCGCCGCCGTTCAGGACGTAGTCGCCGAGGCTGAGCTCCCGCACGGGCATGCGGGTGCGGGCGTGCTCCATGACGCGGGCGTCGATGCCCTCGTACCGCCCGCAGGCGAACAGCAGCCGGGGCAGCGCAGCGAGCTCGTGGGCCACCGGTTGCCGGAACGGCTCACCGGACGGCGTCGGCACGATGAGCGTCGGCGGATCGTCCGGGTCGACGAGCGCGTCGAACGCCTCCCCCCACGGCTCGGGCTTCATGACCATGCCGGCGCCCCCGCCGTACGGGGTGTCGTCGACGGTGCGATGGCGGTCGTGCGCCCAGTCGCGCAGGTCGTGGACGCCCCAACTCAGCAGCCCGGACGCGTGGGCCTTGCCGACCAACGAGAGCTCGAGCGGAGCGAAGTAGTCGGGGAAGATCGTGACGATGTCGAGGCGCATCACTCCGCCGCCCCTGCGGGTTCACCGGCCTCGCCGGCGTCCTCCACCTCGAAGAGCAGCCCGCCGACGTCCGCGACGCGAACGACGCCGGCGTCCAGGTCGACGCTCGGCACGAGCGCCTCGACGAACGGCACGAGCCGTTCGTCGCCGGCCACGTCGACGACGAGCAGGTCCTGGGCCGGCCCGTGCAGCACCCGGACCACACGGCCGACAGCCGCACCGGAGGCGTCCTGGACGGTGAGACCGACCAACTGCCGGTCGTAGAACTCCCCCTCGCCGGCCGGCGATTCGTCGGCCTCGACGCGCGCCCAGACATCGAGGCCGCGCAGGGACTCGGCCGCCGTCCGGTCGGAGACGCCCTCCAGGGCGACCAGCAGGACGCCCGAGTGCCAGCGCGACCCCCGGACGCGAGCCGGGCGATCCCCCAGCACGACCTCGGCCCCGGGGGCGAAGCGCCGCTCGGGCTCGTCGGTCCGGACGAACACCGTCAGGTCGCCGCGCAACCCGTGTGGCTTGCCGAGCGTGCCGACGCAGACCAGTTCGGTCGCCATCCATCCTCCTCGCGCGCAGCGCGCTGTGTGCGGGCCGAAGCCGGCCCGGGGACGCCGCGAGGGG
>CALMAD010000094.1 GCA_937859105.1 uncultured Propionibacteriaceae bacterium | reverse complement strand
CCGTCGGGCGGGGGCGTCCGGGCGGTTGGTGGCCGGCCTGACCCAGGGAGTGGGCGGACAGGGCCGCTCAGTTCGCCGCGGCGATCACCTTGTCGTAGAGCACCTGGAACCGCTCCATGCGGCGGTGGTAATACCCGAACCGGTCGGGCACGGGGGTGAACGTAGCGCCGCGGTCGACCTCGGCGCGCTCCACCCCGGGCGCGAGGGTCTCCAGCGCCATCAGCGCGGTCCCGTGCATGGTGGAGCGCTTGATGGTGATCGGCGTGACGGGCGCGCCGGAGGCGTCCGCCACGATCTGCAGCAGCCCGGGGAGGCTGTTGCTGACGCGCCCGGTGCCGAGAATCTCGCGGGGGCGTCCGGTGACCTGGGTGAGGTCGCGCAGGATGCGCTGGTAGGAGAAGGCGACCCCCTCGATCGCGCCGCGGTACAGCTCCAGCGGCGTCGTCGCCGCGGTCACCCGGTGGAACACCGCGCGCGCTTGCCCCACCCAGCCGGTGGAGCGCTCGCCGGTGAACCACGGCAGCACGATCGGCACGGCGGGCAGCGGCGGGCCCATCAGGGTGGCCTCGACGACGGCCCGCTCCGGCAGCTTGAGCGTGGACTCCAGCCACGTCACCGCCCGCCCCACGTCGTTCAGCGCGCCGCCGAGGATGGAGCGCGTCCGGTCGATGCGGTTGCACCACAGCCCGCGGGGCAGGTTGTCCACGTCGCCCTCGACCAGCACCCGCATCGCGCCCGACGTCGCGGCGCTGAGCACGACCTGGCTCGAATCCTTCGAGCCGGCCCCGATGGACTGGCTGTGCCCGTCCGAGATGGGCGCGAACCAGACGGCGTCCGCGAGGTCGGGCCAGCGCTCGCCCACGGACGCCCGCGGCGTCAGCGGGTCGTCGGGCGGGGCGATCGGCGAGAGCTGCTCCAGCTGGACGCCGACGAGCGCGCAGAGCTCGGCGTCCCAGCGGCCCCGGCGGCGGTTGAGCATGCCGGTCCAGGCCGCGGTCGACGTGCCGGCGGCCGTGCGTCCGATGAGGCGCAGCCACGCGTACTCGCCGAGGGACATCCAGCGGCGGACGCGTCCGAAGGTGTCGGGGTCGGTCTGCTGCAGCCACAGGAACCGCGGCGGCAGGTAGCCGGTGTGCTGGCGAGTGCCGGTGCGCTGTTGCGTGTCGTCCTCGTCGAGGATGCTGCGCAGGTAGTTCACCTGCGGCGCGCAGCGGCTGTCGGCGTACGTGTAACAAGGGGTGATGGCGCGCCCGTCGGCGTCCACGCCGACCAGCGACGACGCGAACGTGTCGATCGCGACCCCCGCGATGGGCGCGCCGACGGCGTCCGTGCAGAAGTTGATGCACCGGCGGATCTCGTCGGCGACCTGGTCGGGATCGATCGTCGACGTCCCGTCGTTGAGCGTCGTGAACGCGTGCTGCACCTTCGTCTTGGAGTTGCGCAGCGGCAGCCCGCGCACGTCGTACACGCCGGCGCGCGTGCCGGTGCTGCCGACGTCGATCGCGAGCACGAGCGGGTTCTGCGCGTCAGCGCGTCGGGTCGTGAACATGGGTCCTCCTTCAGCCGGACGCCGTCCGCTCACGCTAGCCGCGGGGCCGGGGCGGGACCAGCGGCGGGGCGGCTCACCGAGGCGAGGAGCGGGTAGATTCGGCCCATGCCCGACCGACGAGAGGACGCCGCCCGCCTCCAGCAGCTCGCCGACGCGGCGCGCCGGGCCGAGGCCGCGGAGGCGCAGCGCCTGATCGACGCGTTCGTCGAGGCCGCCCGCGAGCGTGGTCTCGCGCCCGAGCCGCTGCGGGCGACGCTGTACGGCGGGGCGTCCGTGCGCACCGACAAGGTCGGCTGGTACCTGAACAGCAGCCGCAGCGTCGCGATCGGGTACGACGGCTCCTACTACCAGTTGGTCGTCGGGGGCGGGGTGCGGGAGCGGCTGCGAGGCGTCCGGCTGGAGGCGTCGGAGCCGTCCCTGGTGATCGGACGCGGCGCCCGCGACGGGGAATCGGGTGACCTGGCGGAGTTCCTCGCCCGGGTGCTCGACCGTCCGGCCCCTTAAATGCACCGAGAGGCTGCGGAACACCCTCCGGCAGCCTCCCAGGCCACGCTCAGATTAAAGGAACCTCAACATTCCCAGCAATGGGTCTCATCTGACCGACCACCCCGAAGGGTGGTATACATGGAAGTTGACGCATGTGACGATCCGGGTCCGGGAGAGGATCACGCGTTTCGGGGCCTCGAAACGACGAAGCTGAGCGTCGCCTTCTTTTTGCGACAGCATTATCTAAATGCCGTGCAACGAAGACCGTGGAACAGTGCACGTTTGTGCGATGTACGAGGTTGAGTTTCCCCGCAGCGAGGGCGGTCCGGCCTCGGAGCGGCGACTCCTCGGGTGCCCTCGCCCGCACCGCTGGGCCCGCCACCTCTCCTGGCACCCCGCTCCTCGCCCCGGCGACCCGCCCCCGCCGCTGGCCCTCTCGCCCCGGGCACCTCGTGAGGCCCCCTCGCCCGCACCTCTCGGCCAGCACCTCGCCCCCTGCGAAGCTCTGCGCACTCGATCCGGGGCGCATCAGTGAGAACACCGTTATGGGGAATCCATTGCGCAGCCGTTTGCAGAACCTTCGGCTCGGGGGTCCCCGGGCGCGCAATTCGCCGCCCGGGTTGGGGGCGGCGCCTCGCGACTGGGGTGGGCACGCCCCTGATCGCGTCTGCCAGCGCGTTGGGACGCCGCCCGACCCGACGCGAACCACTGCGCAACGGATGGCGCATAACACCGTTCTCGCTATCGTCGCCGGATCCGGTGCGCACTCGTTTGCAGGGGAGACGCGCAAGGGCCCCGGAGGTGCCACGAGCAGGTGAGGCGGACGCGTAATCCCCCCGCAGCGGGACGCCCCCGGGACGCCCTCAGCGGCTCACGACACCGGTCTCATAGGCGAACAGCACGAGCCCCACGCGGTCGCGGCAGCGGAGTTTGGCGAGGAGGCGTCCGATGTGGGTTTTCACGGTGCCCTCGGCCATGTAGAGCGTCCCCGCGATTTCGGAGTTCGTCGCCCCCACCGCGATCTGCTCGAGCACCTCGCGCTCGCGTTCGGTGAGCTGCGCGAGCCGCGGGTCGGGGCCGGTGGGGGAGGGCTGCAGGGTCGGCAGCACGTGGTCGAGCAGGCGGCGCGTGGTCGAGGGGGCCATCACGGCGTCCCCGGCCGCGACGTTCCGGATGGCGTTCAGCAGGTCCTCGGGGCGGGCGTCCTTGAGCAGGAAGCCGCTCGCGCCGGCCTTGAGGGCGGCGAACGCGTACTCGTCCAGGTCGAACGTCGTGAGCACGAGCACCTTCGTGCCCAGCCCGGCGCGCACGATGCGGCGGGTGGCCTCGACGCCGTCCATCACCGGCATCCGGACGTCCATGAGCACGACGTCGCACGGGTGCTCGGTCAGCGCCCGGACGGCCGCCGCCCCCTCGGACGCCTCCCCGACGACCGCCAGGTCGTCCTCGGCCTCGATGAGCATGCGGAACCCGCTCCGGACGAGCGCCTGGTCGTCGGCGAGGAACACGCGGATCATCGGGGGTCTCCTGTCTCGGGGGGCTCGGCGAGCCGTTCGTAGGGCGTCCGAACCGGGATGCGCGCGTACACGCGGAAACCCGGCCCATCGTCGCGTGGCCCGGCGGTGATCGTGCCACCCATCGAGGTCACGCGCTCCTGCATGCCGCGGATGCCGTTGCCCCCACCCTCGGTCGGGTCGGGGACGCCGTGCCCGGTGTCGACGACCTCCACCGACACCTGGCTGGGGGAGTACGTCAGAATCACGGACGCCTCCGCGCCGGCCCCCGCGTGCTTGAGGAAGTTGGTGAGCCCCTCCTGGACGATCCGGTACACGGTGACCTCCAGCGCCGGGCTCGTGCCGACGGGCTCGCCGTAGACCTCCAGGCGCGCATGCTCGGACGCCCGCGTCACCAGGTCGGGGATGTCGCGCAGGCTGGGCGCCGGGGCGAAATCGGCGCGGGCGTCCGGGCCGCCGCGCAGGACGCCGACGATGCGGCGCATCTCGTACAGCGACTCGCGCCCGGTCTCGGCGATCGTGGTGAGCGCCTGCTCGGCGACCTCGGGCTTCTTGCGCGCTAGCGCCTTGCCGCCCTCGGCCTGCACGATCATCACCGACAGCGAGTGGGCGACGATGTCGTGCAGCTCGCGAGCGATCGTGGCGCGCTGGGCGGCCTCGTCGATGCGGGTCTGCTGCTCGTGCGCGTAGGCCCGCCGCGCATAGCGCTCCTCGGCGGCGGCGAGCTGCGCCTCGCGGGCGATCGCGGTCTCGCGGACGCGGCGTCCGGCGGCGTACGGCGTCAGGACGGCCGCCGCACACATCAGAAAGAACGCGATGAGCAGCAGCCCGTTGTAGACGGGCAGCCACGACGTCGCGACCCACTTCACCGGCCCGAGCACCGCCCCGACCAGCCCGAGGACGACGACCGAGCGCGCGGGCAGGCCCGGAACCCAGCGGGCGACCACGTAGGCGAGGATCGGCACCACGACCACGGACCCCGTCGGCCCCGGCAACGTCATCAACTGCAGCAGGCAGCCCATCCCGCAGCCGATCATCGCGAGCAGCGGCGAGTGCCGGCGGACGACCAGCGGCAGGAACGTCATCCCGGCCAGCAGGCGCGACGACGGCTCGATGTAGCCCAGCAGCACCGGTGTGAACAGCGCGCCGAGCAGGGCGAGGACCAGCGTCGACCCGGCGTCGATCATCCAGTCGCGCTGGGTCGCGCCGGCCGGGAACCAGACCTCGGAGCGCATCGCGCTCAGGATACGTGCGCGCGCCCGGTCCGGCATCGGACTGCGGTGCGGGCTGCGGGGTCCGTCCTGCGACCCGCGGCCGAGATCGGACGCGTCCGGGCGTCAGGGGGTCGTCATGGGCATGGGGTGGGCGCCGTGGTCCATGCCGGGCATCGCGGGCATCGGCTGCGCGGACGCGGTGGCCGACCAGCCGAGCACGCTCGGGTCGAGCATGCCGAGGATCATGGCGACGTGCGCGACCACCAGGAAGACGCCGACGAAGATGGCGTGCCACTTGCGCGCCTCCCGGACGCCGCGTCCGACGTAGCCCAGCTCGGTCAGCGTGATCGCCATGAGCGGCAGGGCGCTGAGCGCGTACGCCCCGACCGCGATGACGTCGGCCGGGCCGCGCCACCCCCCGGACGCCGTCAGCGGCAGGACTGCGTTCTTCAGCAGGTGCGCGAGGATGCCGAGCATGATGGGCCCGACCACGAGGCCGGCGGCGCGGCTGATGCCGTGCACCCAGGCGGGGGCCTTCCGCTGGAAGAGGATCGCCAGCTCGGTGATCGCGAGCGTCTCGGCAAGAATCACCGGGACGGCCATGAACAGCAACAGATTCCACGGCTGATTGGCCGACAGGAGCCCCATGTAGTGGGTCATCGGCATCCCGCCGCCGCCGGCGTCCGCGGCCAGGTTGGGGCCGCCGAGGCCGAACGCGAGGGCGAGGGCCGACGCGATCGCGACCGCGAAGGTGACGGCGGGCCTCCGCTGCAAGGAATCCGTCTCGGGACGCTCGATCTGGACGTCCGCCACGGTCGTCGACATGGGTGAACCTTTCGTCGTGGGCCAAGTCGTGGGCACGGCCTCGCGCTGGTGCGCGCAACAGGCGCGTGCAGCAGGCGCGTGCAAACGAAGCCATCGTGAGGGCGCGGGATCACGGTCCGCCGGTCGGAACCGTCAAGATTCGGTCAAGCCGTCGCCAACCTGCCCCATTCAGGACGCCGCCGGCAGCGTCAGCGTGAACGTCGCCCCCGTCCCCGGTCCGGCGCTGGACGCCGTCAGCTCGCCTCCGTGCGCCCGGACGATCGCCCGGCTGATCGTGAGCCCCACCCCGCTGCCGCCGTGGCCCCGGTCGCGCGCGGTGTCGGCGCGGTAGAAGCGCTCGAACACGTGCGCGAGGGCGTCCGGCTCGATGCCCGCCCCGTCGTCGGCGACGGCGAACCGGACGCCGGCGGCGTCCAACCGCGCGCTGATCTCGACGCGTCCGCCGGCCGGGGTGTGGCGGAGCGCGTTCGACAGCAGGTTGGCCAGCACCTGGGCGATGCGGTCGGGGTCGGCGTCCACGAAGGGCAGCTCGTCGGACGCCCGGGCCACCAGCCGCACGCCCGCCCTCTCGAACCCGGGCAGGGCGGCGGCGCGCGCCTGCCCGAGGATCTCCACCGGCGAGAGGGACGCGCGCCGCAGCGTGAGGCGTCCCTCTTCGGCGGCCGAGACGTCCCGCACGTCGCTAACGAGGCGCCCGATCCGGGACGACTGTGTCCGCAGCGCCGCGAGCGTCGGTTCGTCGGCGACGAGCACCCCGTCTTCCAGCCCCTCGAGGACGGCGTCCAGCGAAGCCAGCGGAGTGCGCAGCTCGTGGGCGAGGTCGGTGAGCATGCGCCGGCGGGTCGCCTCGGTGGCGCTGATCGTCTCGGCGAGCTCGTTCACGGACGCCACCAGCGCGGCGAGCTCGCGCCCGGCCCGCGGGTCGGTGAGGCGGATGTCGTAGCGGCCGCGCGCGATGCGGCGGGCGGCGGTGGTGAGGTCGTCGAGGGAGCGGCGGAGGCGTCCGGCGGAGAAGAGGCTCACGGCCAGCGCGGCCAGGACGCCGAGCGCGAGCCCGGCGGCCAGCGTGATCCACGCCGAGGAGAGGAACGCCTGCTCGGCGTGCTGCGCCGCCGTGCGGGGGTCGTCGGTGCCGGCCATCATCATGTGCTCGTGGAACACCCCCGGCCCGACGAGCAGCGACACCGCGATCATGCTCGCGGTCATCGCCGCGACGACCGCCGCCTGACCCGCGAAGAACCGCGTGGACAACGTGCCGCGCGAGGCGCGGTGGGGTGCGGGGCCGGGCGCGGGCTCGCCGTTGCGCCCGCCGTCGGGGCGACGGTCGCTGGAGCGCCGGTCGTGGGATTGCCGGTCGGCAGATCGCGGGTCCGTGGAGCGCCGGTCGGGGGATCGCCGGCCCGTGGACGGACCGCCAGCCGGGCCGCTCATCGGCCCGTGCCCATGCGGTAGCCGACCCCCCGGACGGTCTGGACGAACCGCGGCTGCCCCGCATCGTCGCCGAGTTTGCGCCGCACGTGCGCCAGATGGACGTCGACCACGTGGTCGTCGCCGACCCAGTCGGGCCCCCAGACGTCGTCGATGAGCTGCCGGCGCGACAAGGCCAGACGCGGCCGGGACGCCAGCGCCGCGAGCAGGTCGAACTCCGTGCGCGTGAGGTCGACGGGCGCCCCCTCCAGGTGCACCTCGCGGGACCCGAGATCGAGGGTGAGGGCGCCGAAGACGAGCGGGGGGTCGGCGTCCCGCGGGCCGCGCGGCCGGCGCATCATCGCCTGGATGCGGGCCACCAACTCCCGGACGCTGAACGGCTTCGTCACGTAGTCGTCGGCCCCCACGGACAGCCCGACGAGGGTGTCGACCTCGTCGGCGCGCGCCGTGGCCATCACGATGTAGCAGTCGGAGAACGTGCGCACCTGCCGGCACAGCTCCACCCCGTCGAGGCCCGGGAGCCCGAGGTCGAGCACGATCACGTCGGGATCGGTCTCGCGCGCCAGCCGGAGCCCGGTCGGGCCGTCGGCGGCCAAGCGCGTCGCGAAGCCCGCGCGCTCGAGGTACTGGGCGATCATGCCGGCCAACACCTCCTCGTCGTCGATGACGAGCACCAGGGGTTCGCGCGCGGCAGCCATGGGCGACATTGTGCCCAAGCCCTCCGACAAAACCTTTTCCCGCACGAGTGTGTTGTCAAAAGCGTCCGCGTCATGGTTTCATGGGAAACAGCACAGACGTGCTATCAAGAGTTCGACGCCCACGAACGGGGGACCCATGACCCAGCCGCCCGCCGGACGCCCGGCCCGCGAGAACGAGCTCATCGACGGTCAGCCGGCGTCCGCGTCCGATCCGGCGCGTGCGCACGAGCCGGCGGGTGCATCTGACCCCGCGTCGCGAGGCTCGTCGCGCCGGATCGC
>CALMAD010000093.1 GCA_937859105.1 uncultured Propionibacteriaceae bacterium | reverse complement strand
CAGCCCGCCGGACCGCGCACGAGGACGCCGCGCCGGCGCGTCAGCCCGCGAAAACGGGTGACGAGCCCGACGTCGTACGGAAGCAGGCGCATGTCAGCCCACCGCGACGCCCACGAGCAGCCCCACGGCCCCCAGCAGCTCGGCCAGCCCGACGAGCTTCAGCACCCGGATGAGGTCGCGCCCGGACGCCCCGCCCAGCACCATCCGCACCGGGCCGGCGAGCAGGACGAACATCGTCAGGCCGAGCAGGGCCCAGCGCGTCGTGGTGAGGGCCACCTGAATGACGGCGAACACGGCCACCGCGACGAGGACGACGAACAGCCACCGCGTCCGGCGGTCCCCGAGGCGGACGGCGAGGGTCCGCTTGCCGGAGACGGCGTCCGAATCGAGGTCGCGCAGGTTGTTGGCGACGAGGATCGCGCAGGCGAGCGCCCCGATGGCGACGGCCGCCCAGACGGACGCCTCCGGCACCCTCAGCGCCTGCACGTACGTGGTGCCGCAGACGGCGACCAGCCCGAAGAAGACGAACACGAACAACTCGCCGAGCCCGGCGTAGCCGTAGGGGTGGTGGCCGCCGGTGTAGAACCAGGCGGCGGCAATCGCCAGGACGCCGACGCCCAGCAGCCACCAGGTCTGTGTCAGCCAGACCAGGGCGAGACCGGCGACCGCGGCCACGCCGAAGCAGCCGAACGCCGCCCCCCGGACGACCGTGGGCCTGGCCGACCCCGCGCCGACGAGCCGGAACGGCCCCACCCGGTCGTCGTCAGTACCGCGGATGCCGTCGGAGTAGTCGTTCGCGTAGTTCACGCCGATCTGCAGGGCCAGCGCGACGACGAGGGCGAGCGCGGCCCGCCCGAGGTCGAGCCGCCCGAGGTGCAGCGCGATCGCCGACCCCGCGACGACAGGCGCGAACGCCGCTGGCAGCGTGCGCGGACGCGCACCCTCGACCCACTCCGCCACCGTCGCCACGAACGCCCCCTCTCCCGAATCCCGGACGATCCTTTCACCTCCGGGCCGCCCGCCCCACCGAAACCGCCGGATCACGCCCGTCGGGGCCCACCTTCGTCGCCCGTCAGATAGTCGCGCAGGACGACGGCCTCGTTGTGCTCGGTGTCCTTCGCGCCGAAGAGCAGCGTCACCGTGTCGTGCTCGGCGACGACCCGGCGCAGGTCGTCGACCGCCGGGTTCTCGTCGAGCTCGGCCCGATAGCGGGCCTGGAACTCCTCCATGCGCTCGGGGTCGTGGTGGAACCACGTGCGCAACTCGGTGGAGGGGGCCACCTGCTTCTCCCACAGGTCCACGTGCGCGTCGGCCTTCCGGACGCCGCGCGGCCACAGCCGGTCGACCAGCACCCGAAAGCCGTCGCCCGGGGCGGCGTCCTCGTAGACCCGCTTCACTTGCAGCGTCATCAGAACTCCTCGTACGTCGCCGGATCGAGCCCATGGAGGCGCCCATCGGGACGCCCCAGCGCGGTGATCGCCTCGACATCGCCCGGCGTCAGCGTGACGTCGAGCGCGCCCAGGTTCTCGATCTGCCGCGCGTCGGAGGCGGCCTTCGGCACCGGCACCGCGCCGCGGGCGAGGTGCCACGCCAGCACCACCTGGCCGGGAGTCGCCCCGACCGTCTCCGCGACCCTCACCACCGTGGGATTGTTCAGCAGGTCGTTGCCGCGGCCCAGCGGGCTCCACGACTCGGTGAGGATGCCGTGCCCGGCGTCGTAGGCCAGTTGCTCCGCCTGGGGGAAGTAGGGGTGCAGCTCGACCTGGTTGACGGCCGGCAGCACGCCCGTCTCCCGCTGCAGCCGGTCGAGGTGCTCGGGGAGGAAGTTGCAGACGCCGATGGAGCGGACCAGGCCCCTCTGCTGAGCCTCGATCAGCGCGGTCCACGCCTCGACGTACCGGTCGGTGATCGGGTTCGGCCAGTGGATGAGGTACAGGTCGAGGTAGTCGAGCCCAGTGCGGTAGACGCTCTCTTCGATCGTGACGCGCGCCTCGGCCGGGTCGTGGTGGCGGCCCGGCAGCTTCGAGGTCACGATCAGCTCCGATCGATCGCGGCCCGACGCGCGCACAGCCTTGCCGACCGCCCCCTCGTTCTCGTAGTTGAACGCCGAGTCGATCAGCGTGTAGCCCTTCTCGATCGCGCGCGCGATCGCGTCCGCCCCCTCGGCGCCGTTGAGCTGGTAGGTGCCGAAACCCAGCACGGGCAGACGCAACCCGTCGCGGGCGGTTCGTGTCGGAATCATTCCGATCCTTCCGTTCGATTCGCTGCCGAGGCTACTCCGCACCCCGGATGCCGCCGGCGTCACCCCACCAGGGGCCGGTGCGCGTACAGATCGCGCAGCAGCGCGATCTCGGCGCCGTGGTGGATCAACTCGCGGTTGATGTGCAGCACCAGCGTGGCCCGCGGCGCGTCGGCGTACTGCGGCGGCTCGGCGTCGCCCACCGGGGCCGCCAGCGCGTCGCCCCGCCATGATCGGACGCCCTCCAGCCAGCGCTCGTACAGCGCGTCGAGCCGCCGCAGCGCCTCGCCGGCCGTGCCCGGATAGTCGTAAGACCCGTAGTCGCACGGCTCACCGCCGAAGTGGCCCGCGATGCGCGCGCCGAGGACGCCCACCAGCACGTGCGACAGCCGCCACGCGATCGTGGTCACCGGCGCCGGCTCGGGTGGCGGGTAGACGAAGTCGATCGTCCACTCCCCCGTGCCCCACAGCGTCTCGGCGCTCGAGCACGTCCGCGGACGCACGTTCCACGCCCCGGCCACCGGCTCCCAGAAGTACTCCTCATCGCTCAGCCCCTCCAGACGCGGCCGCAACTGCGACCGCCAGTGCCAATCGATCTGCTCCACCAACTCGTCCGTGACATCCAACCGGTTCACCGCCCACTCCTCACGCCCGCGACCTGCGTGGAACAATACACACGTTCGATTCTTCCGCAAGGGGGCGTGCCGCGGCGGTTCTCAGCCCACCCACCACGCGCGCAGCGCGCGGCGGTCGATCTTGCCGGACGCCGTGAGCGGCAGCGCGTCCACCGTGCGTACCTCGCGGGGCAGGGCCGCCGGCTCGAGCGCCGAGCGCAGGGCCGCGCGGGCGTCCTCGGTCGTGCGCCGCCCGGTGCCGGCCGCGACGACGCGCGTCCCCCATTCGGAATCGGGGACGCCGAGCAGCACGAGCCCGCCGGCGTCCGGGGGGCCGAGCACGGCGTCGGCCGCCCGCTGGGCCGCGGCCAGGTCGACGTTCACGCCGCCCGAGATCACGACGTCGTCTACCCGGCCCAGCACCCGCAGGCGTCCGTCGCTCCAGGTGGCGCGGTCGGAGGTGCGGAACCTCCGGACGCCCGCCTCCTCGCCCAGCACCGGCGCGGTCAGGTCGGGGCGCAGCCGGTAGCCCGAGAACACGCACTCGCCGGCGATCCCGACGGTGCCGCGCTCGTCGAGCGACACCCCGACGCCGTCGAGCGGGACGCCGTCGTAGACGCAGCCGCCGCAGGTCTCGCTCATACCGTAGGTCTGCACGACGTTGAGGCCGGACGCCGCGGCGGCCCGCGCGAGCCCCTCGTCGAGGCGCGCCCCGCCGACGAGGATCGCGTCGAAGGCGGCCAGCCGCCGCGCCAGGCCCGGGTCGTCCAGCGCCCGGAACAACTGGGTGGGCACGAGGGACAGGTAGTGCCGGCCCGCCCCCTCGGCGGCGAGGCCCGCCAAGTCGCCGGGGGCGAAGCGCGGGGCCGTCCCGGCGAACCAGGCGCGCACCAGGGTCATCACGCCCGCGACGTAGTGGGTCGGCAGCGCGCAGGTCCAGGTTCCGGGGCCGCCGAGGCGGCGATGGGTGGCGTCGGCGGATGCCCGCAGCGACCCCGCCGACAACACGACCCCCTTCGGCTCCCCCGTCGAGCCCTACGTCGCGACGATGAACGCGGCGTCCG
>CALMAD010000092.1 GCA_937859105.1 uncultured Propionibacteriaceae bacterium | reverse complement strand
GTCAGCGGTCCAGCGAGGAGAACCGCTCGATGTCGCTGTTCGTGCCGGAGACGATGACGAGGTCGTGGTTCGTGACCACGGTGTCGGCCTCGGCGTAGCGGAACGGCTTGCCCGGGCTCTTCACCCCGACCACGGTCACGTTGTACTTGCTGCGCACGCCGGACTGGTTCAGCGGCACGCCCCGGATGAACTTGGGCGGGTACATCTTGGCCAGCGCGAAGTCGTCGTCGAAGCGGATGAAGTCGAGCATGCGCCCGCTGACGAGGTGCGCGACGCGCTCCCCGGCCTCGCGCTCGGGGTACACCACGTGGTTGGCGCCCACGCGGGCGAGGATCTTGCCGTGCGACTGCGAGACCGCCTTGGCCCAGATCTGCGGCACCTTGAGGTCGACGAGGTTGGCCGTGATGAGCACCGAGGCCTCGATGGACGAGCCGACCGCGACCACGGCGACCTGGAAGTCCTGGGCGCCGATCTGGCGCAGGGCGTCGATGTTGCGGGTGTCGGCCTGGACCGCGTGCGTGACGCGCTCCGACCACTTCTGCACGAGTTCGAGGTTGGTGTCGATCGCGAGCACCTCGCGGTCGAGCCGATCCAGCTCGCCGGCGCACGCGGCGCCGAACCGGCCGAGCCCGATCACGAGCACCGGAGCGTCGTTGCGCAGCACTTCAACCAACGATGGGCCTTTCCACGGGCAGCGAGTAGAGCTGCGTCCGGCTGGTCGCGGCCACGGCCGCGGCCAGAGTCACTGTACCAACGCGCCCCATGAAGATCGTGGCGGCGAGGATGTAGGTCGCGGGATCCGGGAGGTTCCCGGTGACGCCGGTGGACAGCCCCACCGTGCCGAACGCGGAGACCACGTCGAAGAGCACCTCGTCCACGGAGAACTTCGTGATCTGGCTGATCGCGATGGTCGAGACCGCGACGATCGTGGCCCCCCACGCGACGACGCTGAGCGCGACGCGCTGCACGTCGGAGGGGATCCGGCGGCCGAACGCCTGCACGGAGGGCCGGCCCTTGGCCTCGCTGACCACGGCCAGCGCGAGCACGGCGAGGGTCGTGACCTTGATGCCGCCCGCGGTGGACGCGGAGCCGCCGCCGACGAACATGAGCATCGACGCGGCCAGCATCGAGGATCCGTTCAGATCGCCCATGTCCACGACGTTGAAGCCGCCCGAGCGCGTCATGGCGGAGAGGAAGAACGCCTGGAACGTCGTGTCGCCGGCGTCCATGGATCCGAAGGTCTTCGGGTTGTCGAACTCGAGGAGCAGGAACACCGCGGCGCCGATGACGAAGAGCACGACCGTGGTGATGATCGTGAGCTTGCTGTGCAGCGACCACCGTCGCACGTGCCAGCGCTGGCGGGCGAGGGTGTAGATCACGGGGAAGCCGAGGCTGCCGAGGAAGACCCCGAGCATGAGCACCGTGAGCACGTAGTAGTTCTGCGCGAACGGCGCGAGGCCGCCCGGGTTCGGGGTGAACCCGGTGTTCGTGAACGCCATCGCGGAGTAGAACGGCGCCTCCCAGAGGGCCGTGACCGGATCCACGCCCGCGGTGAGCAGGGCGGGGTAGAGCAGCACCATGAGGCCGGCCTCGATCGCGAACGCCGAGATCGCCACCGTGCGCAGCAGCGCGCCGACCTCGCCGAGGCGCACGGTCTGGCTCTCGTTCACCGGGCCGCCGTGCGCGCGCATCGGGTTGGTGTCGCCGGCGGCGATGAGCTTGGCGCGCAGGCCGAGGCGCTTGGAGATCACCAGGCCCATCACGCTCGCGAGCGTCAGCACGCCGAGTCCGCCGATGTTGACACCGACGAAGATCACGCCGAGGCCGAAGCCCGACCAGTGCGTCGCCATGTCGACGGTGGACAGGCCCGTGACGCAGATCGTGGAGACGGCGGTGAAGAGCGCGTCGGCGAGCGGGGTCACGGTGCGATCCGCGCTCGCGATGGGCAGTGAGAGCAGCGCGGTGGTGATCAGGATGAGCGCCGAGAACACGACGATCGCGAATCGAGACGGGGAGGACGTCGTGAGGGTCTTGACGATCCGGACCGTGCGGCGGGCGATCTCGGAGAAGGATCGCGCGGGGATGCTGCGCGCCATGGTGCGGCCCCTCCGATCCTCCGTCCGCCAAGCCTTCGTCATGGTACTCCGCCTCCGGCGCGGCTACTGTGAAGGCATGACCGACATCTTCGACGTGATCGCCGACGGCACGAGACGGGACATCCTTCAGCTCCTGCGCCAGCGGTCCGAAGAAGGGGATGCGGGCACCAGCGTGACCCAGATCGTGAGCGAGCTCGGGATCAGCCAGCCGACGGTCTCGAAGCACCTCAAGGTGCTGCGCGACGCGGAGCTGGTCACCGTCCGTGAGGACGGACAGCGCCGGTTCTACAGCATCGAGGCGGCGCCGCTGGAAGAGGTGGACGACTGGCTCGTGCCGTTCCTCGCCGACGCCTACGGCGACTCGGCCCCCGACATCTCCGGCCTCGCCGCCGTGCCGCCGCTGTCGGACGGCGCCGCGCACGCGGCCGAGGTCGTCGGCCGTGCCGCGGCCAGTGCCAAGCACGTCGTGCAGACGGCGCTCAAGCGGCTCGGGGCCTGATCCGGCCGGCCGGGAGGCAGCCGAGCGGATCGCGCGGTCCGGCACGGGCCGAGCATCGGTGGGTCACAGCTGTCACACGGGTTTACAGCCGTCTCCATCAGCCCCTACAGTTGTCGCATCCCGCCGCACAGGGCGTGCTGCGGGCCGAGGGGGGTAGATGGGGATGCCCGAACCGATTCCGGATGTGCGCTTCCTGACGGTCGCCGAGGTGGCCGCGATCATGCGCGTGTCCAAGATGACGGTGTACCGGCTGGTGCACGCGGGCGAACTGCCGGCGATCCGCTTCGGACGCAGCTACCGCGTGCCCGAGTCCGCGGTCACGGCGGCGCTGCACAACCCGGTCGCCGATGCCGGCTGACGTCCGAGGGGCTCCCGCACGTGATGCGTCGGGCGACCGCGGCGCGGTGCGCTAGACTGTTCCGAGGCATTTTTCCATGCCCCGATCCCGGGCGTCGTCCGTGTGCGACGCCCAGCCCCTGACGTAGTGAGGTTTCCGTGGGTTCTGTCATCAAGAAGCGCCGCAAGCGCATGGCGAAG
>CALMAD010000091.1 GCA_937859105.1 uncultured Propionibacteriaceae bacterium | reverse complement strand
CGCTCGCGGTGCCCGACACCTTGTGTGCGTTCGGGTTCTTGGAGGCAGCGATGGCCTCCTCGACCATCACCGCCGGCTCGTTGATGGCGCGCTTCACGCCCGACTCGATGACGGGCAGGCCGGCGAACCGCTCACGATCCCGGACGCCGACGTCGGTCGCGAAGATCACGGCCGCGGCCGACTTGATGACGTCGCCGGGGATCGGCTCGACGCCGCCCGAACCCTGCGTCTCGACGCGGATGTCGACGCCCATCTCCTTCGCCGTGTTCGACAGCGAATCGGCCGCCATGTAGGTGTGCGCGATGCCCGTCGGGCACGCGGTGACGGCCACGAGGTGCTCGCCGGCGGGCGCGCCCGACGCGGCCGGGGCGGCGGCAGCGGAGGATCCCGCGGACGCGCCGGCCGCTCCTGCCGCGGCAGCACCCGCGGCGGCCGGCTTGTCGGCGGCCGGCTTGGGGTCGAGGGCGGCGGCGGCCAGCGCGACGATCTCCTCCTGCGGCGTCGCCGCGCGCAGGGAGGCGAGGAAGTCCTTGCGGACCAGCGCCCGCGCGAGCTTCGTCAGCAGCTTCAGGTGGTCGGCGTCCCCGTCTGCGGCGGCGGCGATCATGAAGACGAGGTCGGCCGGGCCGTCCTTCGCGCCGAAGTCCACCTTCGGGTCGAGCCTCGCGAAGGCCAGGGAGGCCTTGCTCACGGCGGCGGACCGGCAGTGGGGGATCGCGAACCCGCCGGGAAGCCCGGTGGCGGCCTTGCCTTCGCGCGTCAGGACGTCGGCCTTGAGGCCCGCGGCGTCCGCACGACCGGCGTCCTGCACCAGTTGCGCGAGCGACCCGATGACGTCTTCCTTGGTCTGGCCGAGATCGGCGTCCAGGGCGACGAGATCCGTCGTCATCAACTTGTCGGAATTATCCATCTCTCTTCCCTTGTCAGGCGGTGGGGTGCTTTACAGAACGCGCCGGACGTCGGCTCGCTCGGGGTGAATATCGTCGGGACGGGGGAGGGAGGTCCCCGGCAGGCCGGCCGCGCCCGACCCGTAGGACGCCGCGGTGCGCAGGCAGCCGTCCGGCTTCTCGCCGCGCACGGACGCCAGCACGAAACCGGCGACGGAGGAGTCGCCCGCGCCGACCGTGCTCTTGACCTCGACCTTCGGCGCGGTCGTGTACCAGGCGCCTTCCGCGGTCACGAGCACCGCGCCCGCGCCGCCGAGGGTGACCATCACGTTCGCGATGCCGCGGGCCTGCAGCCCGCGGGCGGCCTCGACGATCGCGTCCACGTCGCCGGCCTCCGCGGACGCCTCGAACGCCGCCGCGTCGCCGCCGGTGAGCTGGGCGAGCTCGTCGCTGTTCGGCTTGATCAGATCGAAGGACGCCTCCGGCAGCCCGTCGAGGAGGGCCTCCAGCGCGGCGTCGGAGGTGTCGACGGCCACCTTGCAGCCGAGCGGCTTGAGCGCCTTGACGAGCTGGGCGTACCAGTCGGTGGGCGCGCCGGGCGGCAGCGAGCCGGACAGGATCGCCCAGTCGGCGTCCGCAGCCCGGGCGATCAACTCGTCTTGGGCCGCCTGTACCTGCTCGGGCGTGAGCGTCGGGCCGGGCTCGTTGACCTTCGTCGTCGTGCCGTCGGGCTCGGTGATGGCGGTGTTCGTGCGCACCCGGATGCCGCCCTGCACCACCCGGCACGCCCCCGGCAGGCCGCTGGCGACCAGCTCGGCGTTGAACGCCTCGTCGGTGATCGCGAGGACGGCGACGGCCTGCTCGCCGGCGTACGCCAGGACGCGGGCGACGTTGATGCCCTTGCCCCCGGCCTGCACGGTGGCGTCGGTGGCCCGCTGCACCTCGCCGCGCTGGAGCGGCTCGGCCAGCGAGATCGTCTTGTCGATGCTGGGGTTGGGCGTGAAAGTGACGATCATGCGAGGACAACCTCGATTCCTTGGTCGACGAGTGCGGAGTGATCGGCGGTGGGGAGCGACTTGTCGGTGACGATGACGTCGACCTCGGCGAGGTCGGCGAATCGGACCAGATAGTCGCTGTTGTACTTCGAGGCGTCTGCGAGGGCGACCACGGTGCCGCCTGCCCGGACGATAGCCGACTTGACCTCGGCCTCGCTGGGATCTGGAGTGGAAAGCCCCTGGCGCAGGCTGAAGCCGTTCGCGCCCACGAAGCTGACGTCGACGCGGAGCCGGCGGATGGCGTCCACCGTCGCCGAACCCACCGTCGTGTGGGTCACTCCACGGACGCGACCCCCCAGCATGTGGACGCCTTCCACCCCCCGCGCGGCGAGGGAGCCGGCGATGAGCACCGAGTTCGTCACGATCGTGCCGACCTGCCCCGGGACGAGCAGTTCGGCGAGCCGTGCCGTCGTCGTGCCGCCGTCGAGCAGCACCGTCGTGTCGTCCCGCGTCGGCAGGAACGACAGCGCGGCGCGTGCGATGCGCGCTTTTTCTGACATGCGCGACGTCTCGCGGAGGGCGACCCCGGCCTCGGTCAGCCGGATGCGGCCGGCGGGGACCGCCCCGCCGTGGACGCGGTCGATGCTGCCCGCGCTGGCGAGGGTCTCCAGGTCGCGCCGAACGGTCTCGGGGGTCACCTTGAACCGACGCGCGAGGTCGGCGACGCCGACGCGCCCGCGCTCTTGCGCGAGCAGCACGATCGCGTGTTGACGCTCCTCGGCGTACATTCGGCACCATCCTTCGTCGGCACTGACCCGCGCGGCAACTCCACGCAACCAAATGTCTCTAAACGTTGTTTTACACCCGTTTCTGTGGATGTGCAAGAGGGCGGGCGGCGGCGATGACATGATTCGTATCGCGCGCGACGAGTCGTCGCGGTCTCGAGGAAGAGGACAGTTATGAGCAACGACCAGACCGTCAGCGGCACCGGAGTCGTCTCGGGTTTCGCGTACGCCCCCGCCGCCTGGACCAAGCCCAGGCCCGTGCTGCCGAAGCGCATCCATGACCGCGTCGTGCCCGACGAGGAGCGCGAGGGCGAGGTCGAGCGCTTCAAGGCCGCGACCACGATCGTGGCCGGCCGCTTCACCGAGCGGGCGTCGTCGGCCACGGGCGTGGCGGCCGAGGTCCTCGGCGCGACCGCCGCCCTCGCGAAGGATCGCGGGTGGCTGCGCGCGGCGCAGAAGCTCATCAAGGGCGGCCAGTCCGCGGAGGCGGCCACCGAAGGCGCGACCGATCAGTTCGTCGCGATGTTCCAGCAGGTGGGCGGGCTGATGGCCGAGCGCACCACCGACCTCAAGGACATCCGCGACCGCACCATCGCCCAGTTGCTCGGCGAGCCGGAGCCGGGCGTCCCGGCCCCCAGCAGCCCGATCGCCCTCCTCGCCGACGACCTCGCGCCGGCCGACACGGCGGGGCTTGACCCCGAGTTGGTGCTGGCCCTGGTCACGCGCCTGGGCGGCCCCACGAGCCACACCGCGATCCTCGCCCGGCAGCTCGGCATCCCCTGCATCGTCGCCGTGACCGAGCTCGCGAAGGTGCCCGAGGGCACCCCGGTGCTGGTCGACGGCACGCTGGGCACCGTCACGATGGGCGTCGAGCCCGGCGACGCGCAGCGGCTCATCGAGGCCGACTCGGCGCGGCGCGAGGCGATCCGGACGTGGACCGGCCCCGGCCGCACCGCGGACGGCGTGGAGGTCGACCTGTTGGCGAACGTCCAAGACGGCGCGGCCGCGCGGCGGGCGTCCGGAACCGAGGCCAACGGCATCGGGCTGTTCCGCACCGAGATGTGCTTCCTCACCGCCCAGACCGAGCCGTCGACCGCCGAGCAGGCGAAGATCTACGGCGAGGTGCTCGCGGCGTTCCCGGGCAAGAAGGTGGTCATCCGCACCCTGGACGCCGGCTCCGACAAGCCCGTTCCCTTCGCGAACCACGAAGACGAAGAGAACCCGGCCCTCGGCGTCCGCGGGATCCGGCTGGAGAAGACCAACGCCGGCCTGATCACGCGCCAGCTGGACGCCATCGCCATGGCCGGCGAGGACAACGACGCGTCCCCGTGGGTCATGGCCCCCATGGTCGCGACGCTGGAGGAGGCGCGCGACTTCGCGGCGGCCTGCCGCGAACGCAACCTCAAGCCCGGGATCATGGTCGAGGTGCCCGCCGTCGCCCTGCTGGCCGACGACTTCCTCAACGAGGTCGAGTTCTTCTCCATCGGCACGAACGACCTGACGCAGTACGCGATGGCGGCCGACCGCATGTCGTCGCCGCTGGCGACCCTGACCGACCCGTGGCAGCCGGCCGTCCTCAGCCTGATCCACATGGCCGCGCAGGCGGGCCAGCGGGCGGGGAAGACGGTCGGCGTCTGCGGCGAGGCCGCGGCCGACCCGCTGCTCGCGTGCGTCCTGATCGGCCTGGGCATCACCTCGCTGTCGATGGCGACGAACGCCATCCCGGCCGTGGGCGTCCAGCTGGGCAAGGTCACGATCGACCAGTGCCGCGAGGCCGCCCTGCAGGTCGCGGCGTCCCGCAACAGCCGCGACGCCAAGGAGCTGGCGGCGAAGCTTCTGGGCTGACGCGGATAGCCTCACCCGTGTGACCCTCTCGCCCGACGATCTCGACCGCCTGCCCGCCCGCGACCGCGCCATCGCGTTCCGGATGCTGCCCAAGGGGCAGGCACTCGAGGTCTTCGAAGCGCTGGACGCCCCCAACCAGGCCGAGCTCGTCCACCTGCTGCAGGCCGACGAGACGGCGGCGTACTTCGCCGAGATGGACCCCGACGACCGGGTCGACCTGCTCGACGAACTGCCCGCCACGCTCGCCACCCGCCTG
>CALMAD010000090.1 GCA_937859105.1 uncultured Propionibacteriaceae bacterium | reverse complement strand
GTTTCTACCTGACGTTCTCCACACCAGAGTGTGGAGAACGTCAGGTAGAAACGCACACGTGGAGACGCACCGGCGGAGACGCACTTGCCGAAACGCACCCGGCCTACTCGCCCAGCAGGTGCCTCCGGAGCCGGTCGGAGTCGTCGTCGGTCCAGCCGAGTTCGCCGAGCACCGTCCGGACGCCTCCGTACCGCGTGCGCACATGGCCCAGCACCGCGGACATCGTCTCGGGGTGGGCGGCGATCGCGTCCAGCGTGACGGCGCGATCGGCCTCCCCGGCGTACGTGTTGTCGGCCCACAGCCTTCGGACGACGTCCTCGATGCGCTCCGTCGTCCGCGCGTAGTCGGCCACGATCTCCTCCTCGGGCACCCCCACCAGCGACAGCGCGAGGGCGACGGTGAAGCCGGTGCGGTCCTTGCCGACGGCGCAGTGCACGAGGGCCGCACCGGGGGCGTCCGCGATGGCGCGCAGCGCGCCGAGCACGGAGTCGGGCCGGTCCGCCAGGAACGCAAGATACGAGTCGGCCGTCGCGTTGCCGGTGAGCGCCTCCGGCTGGTAGCCCACCCACGGCAGGGCGCGGTCGAGGATGTCGGCGTCGTCGTCCTCCGCCTCGCGGAAGAACGAGTGATGGTGATACCGGACGCCGTCGTAGCCCTCCAACGGGGACGGCGAGCCGTCCACCTCGTAGTCGGTGCGCAGGTCGATCACGTCGGTGAGACCCGCGTCCACGAGCGCGCGCAGATCGGACGCCGCGAGCCCGGTCTGGTTCTCCGAGCGCCACAGCCGCCCCGGACGCACCGCGCGCCCGTCGGCCGTGGGGGTGCCCCCGAGGTCGCGAAGGTTCAGCAAGCCGCCGATGGTGAGCCACATGCCTGTGCAGGATAGGCGGCCCCGGTGACGTCCGGGTGACGCTCCCGCGGACGCCCGCCCACCTCGAGGCCCGTCGTCGCCGACGGGTCTGCCGGGTCCGCGTCCCCTCCTCGGCCCGGATCCCCGGATGCGTCCGTCCGCGTCAGCTCCCGGACGCACGCCAGGTCGGGCGGCGTCGTGCCGGCCTGGACGGCGTCGGCGAAGCCGGGGACGCGCGCGTCCCAGAACCGGACGCCCGCCTGCACGGTCCGCTCATAGGACGCCGACACCACCCCGCGCGCCACCTCGTCCGCCCTGGTGAACCGCGGTTTGCCCACGAACGTCGCCGCCCGCAGCCGAACCCCGCCCGCACCGACGGCCGCCACCTCGCGCAGGTCGTAGCGCAACTCGCGCCGCCGAAGGGCGGCGAGCTCGGCGTCCGTGACCGGCACGCACACCCCCGCGACGGACGCCTCCGCGTCCGCCACCACATCCCAGAACAGCACCACCGGCGGCCGGACGCCCGCGGCGTCCGTGTACGCCTTGTCGCCCTGGCTGCCGTCGTTGGGGAACGCGACCCCGTACACCCGCCGCAGCCCCGCGCACGTCGCGGGCAGGCAGCGCTCGGGTGTGAGCTGCGGCAGGGTCGCCGCGAGCGAGCCGGGGTTCAGCAGCGAGCCGTAGGCGAAGACGTAGCGCATGACGCGGCCCTAGCGCGACCCCTGCGGCAGCCGGACGCCTCGGCGGGGAGCCCGCGCCGACGGCGGCGGAACCATCGGGCCGATGTCGCCGTCGGGGGCGTCGTCGAGGTCGACGATCACCGGCGCGTGGTCGCTCGGGAGTTTCCCCTTGCGGGCGGCCCGATCGACCCAGGCGGCCGCGACGCGCCCCGCCACCGGCGCCGAGCCGAGCACGAGGTCGATGCGCATCCCGAGGTTCTGGTGGAACATGCCGGCCCGATAGTCCCAGTAGGAGTAGACGCTCTCGTCGGGCCAGCGCTCCCGGACGACGTCCGCGAGCCCCAGCCCCTCGATCGCCGCGAGGGCCGCCCGCTCGGGACCGGTGACGTGCGTGTGCCCGGCGTAGGCGGCGGGAGCGAACACGTCGGCGTCCGCGGGGGCGATGTTGAAGTCGCCGCAGAGGGCGACCTGGGCGTCGCCCTCCACCCCGTCGGCGAGCACCGCCTCCCGCAGCGCCGAGAGCCATTCGAGCTTGTAGCGGTAGTGCTCGGAGGTGACCTCGCGCCCGTTCGGCACGTACAGCGAGTGCACCCGGACGCCTCCGCACGTCGCGCTGATCGCCCGCGCCTCCGCCTTGCCCGACCAGTCGGGCTGCCCGGCGAACCCGCGCTCGACGTCGTCGAGCCCGACCCGCGACAGCAGCGCGACGCCGTTCCACTGGCCCTGGCCGTGCGCCGCGACGTCGTACCCGCGCTCGGCGAGCTCGTCGCCGAGCAGCGCCCCGAAGGCGTCCTGCGTGAGCTTCGTCTCCTGCAGGCACACGACGTCGGGCCGCCGCTCGTCCAGCCATGGCAAAAGCCGCGCGACGCGCGGCTTCGCCGAGTTCACATTCCAGGTCGCGATTCGCACCCTGCCGAGGCTAGCCGGTGATCTGCGCGGATGCCGACGCGGCGTCCCGGGGCGACGTCCGCCAGAGCACGATGGCCGTGTAGGCCACGATCGCGAGGCCGCTGACGAGGGCGTCGGCGACGGAGATGACGGTGGCGTTGGGGTCCGACAGGCCGAAGGCGGAGAAGCCGTAGCCGAGCGCGTTGTTGACCACGTGCAGGGCGATCGCGGCCTCGAGGCCGCCGGTCCGCCACGTCAGGACGCCGGCCGCCACCGCGAACAGCGCGACGTTCGCCAGACCCACCGCGTCGTACTGATGGCCGATCACGAAGAACGGCAGCGGGACGAGGATGCCCCACCACGGGCTGCGCAGCCACGTCCCGAGAAGCTGCATCGGCAACGCGCGGAACGCGTACTCCTCGGCGGCCGCCTGGAACGGGACCAGCAGCAGCGCGCAGGCCAGCAGGCCGAGAGACGCGGCGTCCCAGCGGGGGACGATCGGCGTCCCGCTGACCGCGGCCATGACGAGCGAGATCGCGCTGCCCGCCAGCATGATCGCCAGCGCGACGAGGGAGTTCCTGCCGAGCAGGTCCCAGCGGAGGCGTCCGGCGACGGACGACAGGAAGCCCGCCGGACGCCCGCCGCCCACCCGGACGCCGACGACGATCGCCGGCAGCAGCAGCGCGATGGCGAGCAGTTCGAGGGCGGCGATGGCCGGGTTGCCCTGGTCCCACTCGGCGGCCTGCTGGGTGAGCTGGTCGGCGAACCCCGGGTTCGCGACGGCCACGGCCATCGCGCCGATCACCAGCAGCAGCGCGAGACCCACGTAGGTCACCGCCGCCACCGCGAGGGTGGTGAGCGGACGCCACCAGCGGTTGTTCGCCGACCCGCGGGCCAGCAGGTGGTAGGGCAGGGGACCG
>CALMAD010000089.1 GCA_937859105.1 uncultured Propionibacteriaceae bacterium | reverse complement strand
CCGCTCAGGCGGCACGAGCGCACGCGCCCGCTCGAGGCGGGCGGCGTCCACGTCGGTGACGACGACGAGCCTCGGCCGGTAGGGCCCCTCGAGCGCGTACTGGATCGCGCCGAGGCCCATCGGGCCGGCGGCGCCGAGCAGGGCGAGGCGTCCGCCGGGCTTAAGGCCCATCTGGTGCTCGTACACGAACTCGCGCGTGTGAAAGTTCGCGTGGAACGCCCCGATGACGCACATCATCGGCTCGGCGAGGGAGGCGTTCGCGAAATAGTCGCCGTCGTACGGCAGCACGCAGCCCAGGTCGATCGCCACCTTCGGCACGATCGTGTAGGTCGCGTCGCCGCCGTAGAACGGGTAGCTGTAGCCGGGCGATTCGCCGCCGGGCAGCCCCATCGCCGGCTGGATCGCGACGTGCTGCCCCACCGCGTAGCGGTCCGTCAGGTTCGCGCCCACCTCTTCGATGATGCCGGCGAACTCGTGGCCGGTCATCACCGGGTTGTCGGCGACGTCGTCGGGGACGCGCTTGTGCTCGGGCCCCAACGTCACCGCCTTGTACGTCGACAGGCACATGCTGCTGCTGACCACCTTGAGCAGCACCTCGTCGGGGGTGATGGGTGGGAGTTCGACGTCGTCGATCCGGACGTCTCCGCGCCCATGGATCCGTGCCGCGGACGTGCGCATGTCAGGCCTCCTCGTCGTTCGGGGCCAGCTGCTGCAGCAGGCCCTCCAGGTTCGGGTCGTTCAGATAGTTGCCGATGGTGACCACCCGGACGCCGGGGCGGGCGGCCCGCGTCCGGTCGGCCAGGTTCTCGTGGACGACCACGACGTCCGCGTCGTCGGGGATGCCCTCGATCGCCGTGTTCGTCACCTCCAGGTCGTCCCGCCCGAGCGCGCCCGCCTTCTTGCGGAAGATGCTCGCCCCCATCGTGCTGCTCCCCATCCCCGCGTCGCACGCGAACACCACCTTGTGCACGGGTTCGTCGCTCGCGGGGGCCGGCGTTGCGGTCGCCGCACCAGCGGACGCCTCCCCGCCGAGCGCGCCGGCGAGTGCCTGCTTGCCCTCGTCTTTCATGGACGCCGACCGCGCCTGGAAGGTCTCCAGGCCGGCCTCCGGGCCGCCCGGACGCCGGGCGGCGTCCACCTTGAGGATCAGCGCGGTGACCAGGAAGCTGACGAGCGCCGCGACGGCGACGCCGGCGATGATGCCGAGATGGGAGCCCCGCGGGGTCAGCAGCATGTACGCGATGATCGAGCCCGGGCTCGGCCCGGCGACGAGCCCGACGCCGAACAGCATGAACGTGGCGATGCCGGACGCCGACCCGGCGATCATGCCGAGGATCGTGATCGGCTTCATCAGCACGTACGGGAAGTAGATCTCGTGGATGCCGCCGAGGAAGTGGATGATGATCGCGCCGGGCGCGCTGTCGCGCAGCTCCGTCGTCGCGCCGAACCGCCAGTAGGCGAGCAGCAGCCCGAGCCCGGCGCCGGGGTTGGAGGCGACGCAGAAGAAGATCGACCTGCCGGCCTCGGCGGCCTGCTGCATCCCGAGCGGGTAGTAGATGCCCTGGTCGATGACGTTGTTGAGGAACAAGACCTTCGCCGGCTCGTTCAGCACGGCCAGGATCGGCAGGAACCCGGTGCTCACCAGCGCCTCGATGCCGGCGCGCAGCACCCCGTTCGCCGCGACGATCACCGGCCCGACGAACGCGTACGACAGCAGGCAGAGCGCCAGCCCGATGAGCCCGAGCGAGAAGTTGTTGACGACCATCTCGAAGCCGGGCCGGATGCGTCTGTGGAGCAGCCGGTCGAACCGCTTCACGAGCCAGGCGGCCAGCGGCCCCATGATCATCGCGCCGAGGAACATCGGGATCGAGGAGCCGACGATCAGGCCGATCGTCGCCGTCACGCCCGCGACGCCGCCCCGCTGCCCGTGCACGAGCGTGCCGCCCGTGTACGCCAACAGCGAAGGCAGGATGTAGGTGATGATCGGGCTGACCAGTTGCGCGAACCCCTCGTTCGGGATCCAGCCGGTCGGGATGAACAGGGCCGTGATGAAGCCCCACGCGATGAACGCCCCCATGTTGGGGATCACCATCGCCGTCAAGAATCCTCCGAACGCCTGTACCCGCGCGCGTCCGGACGCCGCGGCCGGCGTCGCTGTCGTCATGCGTCTCTCCTGGTGGTCTCGTCGTCGAGTGTGGTCGTCTGGTCGTGCTGCGTCTGGTCGTGCTGCGTCTGGTCGTGCTGCGTCTGGTCGTGCTGCGTCTCGTCGTGCAGCGTCCCGTCGGGCAGGGCCCGGAGGGTGATGTCGATCTGGCCGGTGACGCCGCCCAGGCAACGTGCGACGTTGCGGCGGTCGCTGGCCTCGTAGAACGCCTCGGCGTCGGCGCGCGAGAGCCCGCCCGCGACCTTGCGGCCGATCAGGCGCTCGCGCAGCAGACCCGCCGGGGCGTCCAGGAAGATGCGCAGCGCCGGCCAGCGGGCCAGGTCGCGCCAGCCGGGTTCGTCGAGCATGAGCCAGTTGCCCTCCACGAGCACGACGTCGCCCGTGACCGGGACCGCGTCGTCCACGACGTCGTGCAGCGTGCGGCTGTAGGCGGGCCAGGCCACGTCCTCGGTGGCGGTGCGGGCGAGGAACGCCTGGAACCGCCGGAGATCGAAGCTCTCGGGGGCGCCCTTGACGTCCGCGAGCCGGACGGCGCGGCCGCCGACCTGCGCGCAGTGGGTGTCGAGGTAGGACTGCCGGTGGTGGAACCCGTCGAGGCCCACGACGTCGAGCCGCAGCCCCTCCTCGGACGCCTCGTGCCGCGCCAACTCCGCAAGCGTCGATTTGCCCGTGCCGGGCGGGCCGGCCACGAACACGAAGGCCCGCCGATGGCCGGGGGCCGGCCGGAGGGCCCGCAGCGCCGGGAGCAGGCGCCGCCGGACGACCGCCTGCTCGGCGGGGACCTCGACGGTCAGGCCGTTGACGAGCAGGCGCCGGGTGGTGTCCTGCTGCTCGTTTGAGCTTCCGTTGCTCATGTGTGAGATCGTAAGGCGGGTCGGACGCCTCGTCAAGGGCCCCGCGCCCCCTATGCTGGCGCTCATCTGAGCACGAGGTGGGGGACATGGACGAGGCGACGGCGGAGCAGATCGGGGAGATCGCGCGGCTCTACTACCTGGAGGACCGCTCCAAGGTCGAGATCGGGCAGCGGTTCGGGCTGTCGCGCTTCAAGGTGGCGCGGCTGCTGGAGCAGGGCCGCCAGGAGGGCATCGTCCACATCGAGATCCGGGGCGGCAACGCGTACCAGGACCTGCTGTCGACGAGGCTGGCCACCCACCTGGGCCTCCGCTCATGCCTGGTCGTCGACAGCGGCGGCAGCGAGATCCAGATCCGGGAGCGCATCGCGCAGGCCGCGACGGATCACGCGCGCACGCTCCTGGAGCCCGGGGACACCTTCGGGATCTCCTGGGGCCGCACCATGCGCGCCATCGGCGAGCGGCTCGTCGACCTGCCCCCGAGCCTCGCCGTCCAACTCACCGGGACGGTCGGCAACGACCCCAGCCAGTCCCCCGTCGAGGTGCTGCGCAGCATCACGGCCGACTCCAGCGTCCGGGCGCTCGCGATCTTCGCGCCGCTGTTCGCCGGGTCGGCGCAGGCGGCGTCCGTCCTGCGGGCCGACCCGGCGATCGCGTCCACGCTCGCCCACTTCCCCGAACTGAAGCTGGCGGTCATGTCGGTCGGCTCGTGGCGGCCCTCGATCACGCAGTTGCGGCACTTTCTCTCAGACGCCGACGTCGCGCACCTCGACGAGGAGAACGCCCAGGCCGAGCTACTCGGCATCTTCCTGGACGCCGACGGACGCGTCATCGACGGCGACCTGGCCGACCGCCGGATCTCGGCGTCCGCGGACGACCTGCTGCGGATCCCGCACGTGATCGCCGCCGCGGGCGGCGTCCAACGGGCGCCGGCGATTGCAGCCGCGGCGCGCTCGGGGCTACTGACCACGCTCGTGACCGACGACCAGGCCGCCCTCGCCCTGCTGGAGCTCGCGCCGGTCGAGCAGCCCGCGCTGCGGCACGCGGGGTTGGGTGACGCGGCGTCCTGACGAATCGAATCGCTCCCCCGTTCGATTTTGTCGGAGCCGTGTGTTTGAATGGGGTGACCCGCGAGGCAGGCAGAAGGAGTCGACGATGACCGCCACCCACCCCTACGACGATCTGATCGCCCAGCTCTCCGTCGAGCAGAAGGTGCGGCTACTCACCGGCGAGACCGCGTTCACGCTCTGGGCCGAGCCCGAGATCGGGCTGGGCGCCCTGGCGTTCTCCGACGGCCCGACGGGCGTGCGCGGGCTCAAGTTCACCGGGGGCGAGCGCGTCGCGCTGTTCCCGAACGCGACGGTGCTCGCGTCGTCGTGGGATGCCGAGGTGCTGCGCGAGGTCGGCGGGCTGCTGGCGGCGGAGGCGCGGCGGCAAGACGTCAACGTCGTGCTGGGCCCGACCGTCAACCTGCACCGCTCCCCGCTCGGCGGGCGGCTGTTCGAGCAGTACTCCGAAGACCCGCTGCTGACGGGCGTGCTGGCCGCGGCCTACGTGCAGGGGCTGCAGGCGTCCGGGGTGGGGGCCTGCCTGAAACACCTGGTGGCGAACGAATCGGAGACCGAGCGGCGGTCGGTGGATTCGGCGCTGTCCGAGGCGGCGCTGCGCGAGGTGTACCTGCTGCCGTTCGAGATCGCGATCGAAGACGCGGATCCGTGGACGCTGATGGCGGCCTACAACAAGGTCAACGGAGTCCCGGCCACCGAGCAGGGCCACGTGCAGAACGAGGTCGTGAAGGGCGAGTGGGGGTGGGAGGGGCTGATCATGTCGGACTGGAGCGCGGCGACGCGCACCGTCGAGACCGCCGTGGGCGGCCTCGACCTCGTCATGCCGGGCCCGGGAGGCCCGTGGGAGGGCCACCTGGTGTCGGCCGTCCACGAGGGGCGGGTGCCCCTGGAGATGCTCGACGACAAGGTGCGACGCCTCCTCCGGCTCGCCGACCGCACAGGCAGGCTGGGTGAGGGGTCCGGGCCCGAGCGGGGCGAGGTGCCGGCGGTGGACTCGGCCGTGCGGGTCGAGCAACTGACGCGGTTGGCGTCCCGGGGCATGACGCTGCTGAGCAACGTCGGGGGCGTGCTGCCGCTGCGTCCGGAGCAGCGGGTGGCGCTGATCGGGCGTCCGGCCGTGACGACGGCGTGCATGGGCGGCGGGTCGGCGCACGTGAACGCGCCGTACGAGGTGTCGATCGCCGACGGGCTGTCGGCCCTGCACGAGAACCTCACGGTGGCCGACGGCGTCGAGATCCGCACCCGGGGGGTGGCCGCCCGGCCGGGTTTCGTCGTCGACCCGGCCACCGGCGAGCCGGGGCTCGAGATCACGCTGCTCGACGCCGACGGCGTCGAGCTGGAG
>CALMAD010000088.1 GCA_937859105.1 uncultured Propionibacteriaceae bacterium | reverse complement strand
GCTCGATGGGCACCTCGAAGTCGGGGTTGAGGTCGGTGAAGACGCGCAGTTGCTCGGCGACCCACGCGAGGGTCACCTCCTCGTCGCCCCTGCGCGCCTCCAACTCCTCGACGCCGCGATCGGTGAAGTACACCCGATCACTCCGGCTTCGCGAAGGCCTGCTCCATGAGCTCGGCCGCCTGCTCGGCGTGGACGTGCGCCAGACCCACCGACGGGGCGGATGCCGCGGGCCGCGCGACGACCTTCATGGCGAACTCGTGGCCGGGCATCGCTTCCGCCATCGCCGGTGGGAGAGCCGCCTGGAGGAACGGGTAGGCCCCCTGGTTGATCGGCTCGTCCTGCACCCAGCGGACGTCCGTGACGTGCCGCAGCGGCTCCAGGATGCCGGCGAGTTCCTTCGTCGGCAGCGGGTAGAGCCGCTCGAGGGTCACGATCGCGACCTCGTCCTCCAAGCCCCGCTTGGTGCGCTCGTTGTAGAGCTCCCAGCGGATCTTGCCGGTGCAGAGGATGACCTGCCGGACCTTGCTCGGGTCGGAGATGGTCGGGTCGGCCATCGCCGGCTGCCAGCTGCCGTTGGTGAAGTCCTCCACCTGGGAGACCGCCGCCTTGTGCCGGAGCATCCACTTGGGCGTCAGGATGACGACCGGACGGTGCCAGTTCACGTACGTGTGCGTCCGCAGCAGGTGAAAGTAGCTCGCCGGCGTCGACGGCTGGCACACGGCCAGCGCACCCTCGGAGCACAGCTGGAGCCACCGCTCGATGCGCGCCGAACTGTGGTCGGGGCCCTGCCCCTCGTAGCCGTGGGGCAGAAGCAGGACGACGCCCGACTTCTGCTGCCACTTGGCGAACCCCGAGCTGATGAACTCGTCGGCGATGGCCTGGGCGCCGTTCGCGAAGTCGCCGAACTGCGCCTCCCAGCACACCAGCGCCTGCGGGGACGCGACGGAGTAGCCGTACTCGAACCCCATCGACGCGTACTCGCTCAGCAGCGAGTCGTAGACGTAGAACTGGCCCTGGTCGTCCGACAGGTGCTTCAGCGGGACGTACTCGGCGTTCGTCTGCCGGTCGACGACCGCGGCGAAGCGCTGTGAGAACGTGCCGCGGCGCGTGTCCTGCCCGACGACGCGGACGTTGCGGCCCTCCATGAGCAGTGAGCCGAACGCCAAGGACTCGGCCGTGGCCCAGTCGATGTTGCCCTGCTCGATCGCCTTGGCCCGCCGCTCGAGCTGGGGGCGGACCTTCTTGTGGACGGAGAAGTCCTCCGGGAACGTCACCTGCGCCTTGGCGATCGCCAGCATCGTCTCGCGCGAGATCGACGTGCCCTGGTCCTTGCCCAGCTTGGCCGGGTAGAAGGGGGCGCGCATGTACGCGTCGTCGTCCTCCTCCTTCGAGTCGCGGACCTCCTTGAAGACACTCTCCAGGCGGGCGCGGAACTTCTCCACGACCTCGTCGGCGTCCTCGGGCGTGATGTCGCCGCGACCGACGAGCGACTCGGTGTAGAGCTTGCGGACGCTGCGCTTCTGCTCGATCAGGTCGTACATCAGCGGCTGGGTGAAGCTCGGGTCGTCGCCCTCGTTGTGGCCCCGGCGCCGGTAGGTGACCAGGTCGATCACGACGTCCTTGTGGAACTGCTGACGGTAGCGGAAGGCGAGTTGCGCGGTACGTGCGACAGCCTCGGGGTCGTCGCCGTTCACGTGGAAGACCGGCGCCGAGATCGACTTCGCCAGGTCGGTGCAGTACACCGAGCTGCGCGACTCGCTCGGCGCGGTCGTGAAGCCCACCTGGTTGTTGACGACCACGTGGATCGTGCCGCCCACCTTGAAGCCCCGCAGTTGGCTCATCTGCAGCACCTCGTAGTTGACGCCCTGCCCCGCGAACGAGGCGTCGCCGTGCAGCAGGATCGCGAGCACGGGGTAGTAGTCGTCGTCATCGGGCGGGCCGAGGTGATCCTGCTTGGCCCGGGCGATGCCCTCCAGCACGGGGGCGACGGCCTCGAGATGGCTCGGGTTCGCGGCGACCGATGTCTTGATGGACGCCCCCGACGTCGCCGTGAACTCGCCCTCGGCGCCCAGGTGGTACTTGACGTCGCCGGTGCCCATCGTGCCGTTGGGGTCGACCGTGCCCTCGAACTCGCGGAAGATCTGCCCGTAGCTCTTGCCGACGATGTTGGCCAGCACGTTCAGGCGTCCGCGGTGGGGCATGCCGATGCAGACCTCGTCGAGCTCGGCGTTCGCCGCCTCCTCGCAGATCTCGTCGAGCATGACGATCATCGACTCCGAGCCCTCGAGGCTGAACCGCTTCTGACCGATGAACTTGGTCTGCAGGAACGTCTCGAAGATCTCGGCCTCGTTGAGGCGGTCGAGGATGCGCAGGTGCTCCTCACGCGGCCAGCGGGTGGCCGGGTGCTCGAACTGCTCCTGCATCCAGCGGCGCTGTTCGTTGTCGGCGATGTGCATGTATTCGACGCCGACGCTGCCGCAGTACGACTGGCGCAACTGCGTCAGGATGTCGCGGAGCTTCATCGTCTCCTTTTCGTGGTCGCCGAAGCGGCCCACGGGGAACTCCCGATCGAGGTCCCACAGCGTCAGGCCGTGGCTTTCGATCTGCAGGTCCTTGTGCCAGCGCTGCCGGTACTCGAGCGGGTCGAGGTCGGCCAGCGCGTGCCCGAACGAGCGGTAGCTGTCGATGAGTTCGATGACCCGCGCGCCCTTACCCACCTCGAAGGCGCGATGCGCCGCGTCGTCTTCCATCCAGCGGATGGGCTGGTAGGGGACCCGGAGGGAGGAGAAGATCTCGTCGTAGAAGTCGTGCTGACCGATGAGCAGCTCGTGCATCACCTTCAGGAACTCGCCCGACGTCGCACCCTGGATCACGCGGTGGTCGTAGGTGGACGTCAGCGTCGTGATCTTCGAGACCGCGAGCTCGTTGCGTTTGGTGTCGCTCGCGCCCTGGAACTCGGGCGGGTAGTCGATCGAACCGACGCCCAGGATGACGCCCTGGCCGTTCATGAGGCGCGGCACCGAGTGGCTCGTGCCGATGCCGCCCGGGTTGGTGAGCGAGCACGTCGTGCCGGCGAAGTCGTCGACGGTGAGCGCGCCGTCGCGGGCCTTCTTCACCAGCGCCTCGTAGGCGCGCCAGAACTCGAGGAACGACATGTCCTCGGCCTGCTTGATGTTCGGCACGAGCAACTGCCGGACGTCGCCCTTCTTCAGGTCGATGGCCAGGCCCAGGTTGATCGAGCTCGGCGTGACGAGGTTCGGCTTGCCGTCGACCACCTCGTAGGAGTGCTGCATGTCGGGCACGAGGACGAGCGCCCGGACCATCGCGTACCCGATGATGTGCGTGAACGAGATCTTGCCGCCCGTCGTGCGCCGCAGGTGGTCGTTGATGATCTGCCGCTGGTCGATCACCAGCTTCATCGGGATGTTGCGCACCGTCGTCGCCGTCGGCATCGTGAGCGACGCGTCCATGTTCTTCGCGGTGCGCATCGGCGCGCCGCGCATGACGGTCTTGGTCGGGCCCTCCTTGGCCTCGCGCTTCGCGGCCGTGGCGGGCCGGTTGGCCGACAGCCCGCCGGCGGACCCGGGGTCGCTCGGGCCCTTGGTTCCGTTCGACTTCTTGGGACGCTGGCTGGGCGTCTGCTTCGCCTGCGCGGGCGCGGGCTTCGAGGACGCCGGCGTCTCCTGCTGGGCCGCGGGCTGGGGTGCGGGAGCGGGCTTGTCGGCCGGAACCGGCTTCGGGGCGGACGCCTCGGGCGCCGGCTTCTTCGGCGCGGGTGCGGGCTGAGGCTTCGTCGCCTCGGACGCCGGCTTCTCGGCCTGAGGCTGCGCCGGCTTCTTGGGCTCGGCCTGCGGCTGTTTCGTGGGCGCGGCGTCCGCGGCCGCGTCGTCGCCACCCGGACGGTTGCCGGGGGTCTTGAAGAACTCGGCCCACACGGCGTCCACTGACCCGGGGTCTTCTTGGTACTGCTCGTACATCTCCTCGATGAGCCAATCGTTGGCTCCGAAGTCTGTGGAGATGTCCTGGTTGTCTGGCGCCGTCGCCACAATCGCCTTCTTCCCTCACGTCTCGGGCATGCCGGTCTGGGCCGCCCGTTCCATGCTAACGAAGTCGACGCGCCAAGAGAACGCGGGCGCTCGGGATATATCTCGATATCGGGACAAATCCGACCACCGGTCTGCTTGATTCGTGCCCTGGACCCGCGACCTCGCGGACGGTCCACCCAAGGCGCCCCCAGTAGGATTCGAACCTACGCTCCCGCCTCCGGAGGGCGGTGCTCTATCCCCTGAGCTATGGGGGCCTGTCTCGCGCGGCCGGCTAACGCCTGCCCCGCGAAGCGACGATCAGCATAGCAGCCCGACGGCGGTCATCGCGCACGGCGTCCGTCTGGGCGGGGTCCAGCGGCTGGGCCCGGGCCTGCGCCGAAACCGCACTCTGGCAGAGTTTGAACCCATGACCCACATGCACGTCGCCGGATCGATCCATGCCGATGCCACCTCCGCAGCCCCCGTGTGGCTGCGGAAGCCCGACGACGCCAACCGGCTCGCCGACGGCTTGTGGAGTTCGACGGCGACGCGCGCCGACGACGGCTGCTTGCGCATCGGGGGGTTGACGGCCGACGAGCTGGTGCGGCAGTGCGGGTCGCCGGTCTACGTCATCGACGAGGTCGACTTCCGGGACCGCGCGCGCACCTGGCGCGACGCCTTCGAGGGGTGGAGCGTCTACTACGCGGGCAAGTCGTTTCTGTGCGCCGACGTCGCCCGCTGGATCGACTCCGAGGGCCTGTGCCTGGACGTGAGCAGCCACGGCGAACTCGTCGTCGCCCTCCGCGCCGGGTTCGACCCGGCCCGCATCGCGCTCCACGGCAACAACAAGTCCGACGAGGTGTTGCGGCTCGCGCTCACCCGGGGCGTGGGCCGCATCGTGGTCGACTCGGCCGACGAGATCGGACGCCTCGAGCGCCTGACGACCGAGTTGGGCGTCCGGGCGCAGGTGCTGATCCGGGTGACGACGGGCGTCGAGGCGCACACGCACGAGTACATCGCCACGGCGCATGAGGATCAGAAGTTCGGCTTCTCGATCTCGGGCGGTCAGGCGCTCGTCGCGATGGTCCGCTGCTACGGCAGCCCGACGATCGACCTGCGCGGCATCCACAGCCACATCGGCAGCCAGATCTTCGACACGAACGGCTTCGAGGTCGCGGCCCGCCGGACGCTGCGGCTGATGAGCCAGTTCAAGGAGGCCACCCGCGTCACGCTGCCCGAGCTCGACCTGGGCGGCGGCTTCGGGATCGCGTACACCACGGACGACACGCCGGCTCCCGTGGACGAGCTCGCCCGCGACCTGGAGGGAATCGTCGACCACGAGTGCCGCGCCTTCGGCCTCGAGCGACCCCACCTCTCGGTGGAGCCCGGCCGCACGATCAGCGGGCCGTCGGGCACGGCTCTCTACACCGTCGGGACGACGAAGTACGTCGAGGTGGGCGGCGGCCAGACCCGCCGGTACATCAGCGTCGACGGCGGCATGAGCGACAACATTCGTCCCGCGCTGTACGCCGCCGAGTACTCCGCCGTGCTCGCCAACCGCGCCAGCGACGCCCCCGTCGAGCTGTCCCGCGTGGTCGGGCTGCACTGCGAGGGCGGCGACATCCTCGTGCGTAACGTGTTCCTGCCGGGCGACGTCGCCCCGGGAGACCTGCTGGCGGTGCCGGCGTCCGGCGCGTACAGCCGGTCGATGGCGAGCAACTACAACTACACGCCCCGCCCGGCCGTCGTGTCGGTGCGGGACGGTAAGGTGTCGACGCTGATCCGGCGTGAGACGCTGGACGACTTGCTGGCCCTCGACGGGGGCCTTTCGGGCGAGTAGGAGAGCCGTGATGAACAAGGGCAGTGGGCCGCTGCGGGTGGCCCTGCTGGGGTGCGGGGTGGTCGGGTCGCAGGTGGCCCGCCTCCTGCTGAACGAGGCCGATGAGCTCCAGGCGCGGATCGGGCGCCCGTTCGAGCTGGTCGGCATCGGCGTCCGGACGGCCGGGCCGCGGCCCGGCGTCCCCGAGGAGCTCCTGACGACCGACCCGTCCGCGCTGCTGGACGAGCCGGGCCTCGACCTCGTCATCGAGGTGATGGGCGGCATCGAGCCGGCGCGAACGCTCATGCTCAAGGCGTTCTCGGTCGGGGCGTCCGTCGTGACAGCGAACAAGGCCCTGCTGGCCACCCACGGGGCCGAGGTCTTCGCCGCCGCCGCGTCCGCCGGGGTCGATCTGTACTACGAGGCGTCCGTCGCCGGGGCGATCCCGATCATCCGGCCGCTCGCCGAGTCGCTGATCGGCGACCGGGTCATCGCCGTGAAGGGCATCGTGAACGGCACGACGAACTACATCCTCGACCAGATGCACTCCACCGGCGCGACGTTCCCCGAGGCCCTCGCCGAGGCGCAGCAACTGGGCTACGCCGAGGCCGACCCGACGGCCGACGTCGAGGGGCAGGACGCCGCGGCCAAGGCCGCGCTGCTGGCCAGCCTCGCCTTTCACACGGGCGTGACGCTGAACGATGTCTCGTGCGAGGGCATCACCGCGGTGACGCCGGAAGACATCGAGGCCGCGAACGACATGGGCTGCGTCATCAAGCTGCTCGCCGACTGCCAGTTGGCCGGCGAGGATTCGATCGCCGTGGCGGTGCACCCCACGATGGTGCCGCTCGACCACCCGCTCGCCGGGATCCGGGGCGCGTACAACGCCGTGTTCGTCGAGTCCGAAAACGCCGGGCGGCTCATGTTCATGGGCCCCGGCGCGGGCGGGACGCCGACGGCGTCCGCCATCATGGGCGACGTCGTGACCGCGGCCCGCAACCGGGTGCGCGGCGTGGCCGGGCCGCGGGCGTCCCTGCACAGCAATCGCTCGATCGCCAGCGCGAGCATGTCGTCGTCCCGGTACTACGTGTCGATGGTGGTGCGGGACGCTCCGGGCGTGCTGGCCCGCGTCGCCGACTGCTTCGCGCGCGGTGGCGTCTCGCTGCAGTCGGTGCGGCAGGCCCCGCACTCGACCGAGGGCGGGGGAGCGCGGCTGATGGTCACCACGCACGTGGCGACCGACGAGGCCGTCCGATCGACCGTGTCGGAACTGGAAACCTTCGCGGACGTGCGCCAGGGTATCCGCGTGTTGCGCGTGGAAGGAATGTGACCGATGGACCTCGCCTGCCTCGACCTCGAAGGGGTGCTCGTCCCCGAGATCTGGATCAACGTGGCCGAGCGGACGGGGGTCGATGAGCTGCGGCTCACGACGAGGGACATCGCCGACTACGACGAGCTCATGGGGCACCGCCTCCGCGTGCTGGACGCCCACGGCATCCGGCTCTCGCAGATTCAGGAGGTCATCGCCGGCCTGGGTCCGGTCCCGGGGGCGGCCGACTTCCTGGACTGGCTGCGCGAGCGCTATCAGGTGGTCATCCTCTCCGACACCTTCTACCAGTTCGGCATGCCCCTGATGGCTCAGCTCGGCTACCCGACGCTGCTGTGCCACAACCTCGAGGTCGCCGACGACCGCATCGTGGGCTACCGGCTCCGCCAGCCCAACGCGAAGACCGAGGCGGTGCGCGCGTTCCAGTCGTTGAACCTGCGGGTGGTCGCCACCGGCGACTCCTATAACGACACGGGCATGCTGACGCAGGCGGAGGCGGGCATCCTGTTCCGGCCGCCGGCCAACGTCGTCGCCGAGTTCGGCCAGTTCCCCGTCGCCACCGACTTCGACCAACTGCGCGCGGAGTTCACCCGGGCCGGGCGGTCGTGAACCGAGAGTTCGCCGCCCGGATGCGGCGGTGGCTGATCTGGATCATCCCGCCCTACGTGGCGGCCCTCTGGGCCGGTGCGACGACGATCGCCGGGGGCAACTTCGAGCCGTGGGCGCCGGCGATGATCGACCTCGACGTCTACCGCCGGGCCGCCGAGGATCTGCTGGCCGGCCGCGACTTCTACGCCACCCCGTACGGCAAGCTGCCGTGGATCTACCCGCCGTTCGCCGCGTTCCTCGCCGTGCCGTGGGGGGTCGTCCCGCTCGCGGTCGCGCAGTTCGCGTGGCTCTTCCTGAACGTCACGGTCCTGATGGGCATCCTGTACCGACTGGGCTTCGGCGGGTGGCGCCTGTCGCTTCTCACCACCGCGGCCGTCTGGCTCGTCGAGCCCGTCCGCGAGACGCTCGGGTTCGGCCAGCTCGGCATCATCCTCGTGGGGGCGGCCGTGCTCGATTCGGCCCCCGGACGCCGGCTGCTCGGCCGGCGCATCCTGCCGGAGGGCTGGCTGGTCGGCCTGGCCAGCGCCGTCAAGCTGACGCCGGCGACGGTCGCCGCGTACAACTTCTTCTCCGGACGCCGCAAGCCCGGCCTGATGGCGTTCGCCTGGTTCTGCGGCGCGACGGCCCTGACCTGGCTGTTGCTGCCCGGGGCGAGCCGCACGTACTGGCTCGGGCTCGTCGGGGGCAACAGCGGCATCAACAGCGGCATCGAGTTCAAGACCAACCAGTCGGTCATGGGCGTGTGGGCACGGTTGTTCGGCGAGTTGAGCCGCGGCGGCCTGGTCATCAGCGCGATCGTGGCGCTGGTCGGCATCGCCGCGGCGATCGCGATGCACAAGGCGGGGGAGGCGACGCTCGCGATCTGCCTTGCGGGGTTCACCTCGCTGCTCGCCTCGCCGATCTCGTGGTCTCACCACTACGTGTGGGTCGTCCCGCTCACCGCGGTGTTGCTGCGGCGTCCGCACCTCCCGCAGCCGCTGCGCCTGCTCGGGTTGTTCTACTGCATCTGGACCGCGTACGCGCCGTTCAAGCAGCTACCGGGCGGCGAGGGCGTCGAGCGGACCTACCCGCCGCTGCACCAGGTCGTCGACAACATCGGGGTCGTCGCGGGCGTCGCGCTGCTCGTCATGGGGCTGCTCTACGGGCTGCGCGGCGCGCGGGCGGCGCGCTCGACCGATGCCCCCGACGTGGTGCTAGACTCGCGGTAGCGCAATCGCCGCCTGCCCCGATGATCCCCCCCTAGGGGCTGCGATCCTTGTGATCCGCACATTTATTTTCCCAGTCTGAGCTCGTCTCTGCGAGCGGGCTGCCCGGTACCGACGCGCGGCGACGCCTGCCGGCAGTCACTCCGAAAGGAACTCCGTGACCGACACGATGGAATCCGCTCCCGCCAAGCGCGGTGGGTCCGGACTCGAGTCCATGCTGCTGCCCGAGCTGAAGAAGCTGGCGAGCTCCATGGGCCTGAAGGGGACCGGCGCGATGCGCAAGTCCGACCTGGTGGCCGCCATCCGCACAGCGCAGTCCGGCGGCCCCGACCGCTCCCGCTCATCCCGAGACGGCGACGGCGCCCGTCCCGAGCAGGGCGCGGGGCGCGGCGGCGAGGGCCGGGAGGCGTCCGAAGCCCCGGCGAAGCAGGCCGACCAGGCGCCGCTCGGCGCCCAGCTCCAGCATGATTTCCGACATCGAAGGGGCCAGGCTGACCACCCGCTCGGCCGCCGTCAGCGCCGGACTGAGGGCGAGCAGGCAGACCGCCAGCAGTGTGCGCATCAACCCAGCTGGCGGGGAATGCGATACAGGCAGAGCAGCACCACGCTGCTCAGGGCCAGGAGGATCAGCGCAACGGCATTGAGCCCGCTGAACAGGGCAATGGCGGCGATCCAGGCCGGCAGGCCGGCACCCAGGAAGGCCTTGCGCCGCTGCACCGCCAGCGCCAGCCAGGCCTCGCGCTCATGCTCGCCGTCGAGCGCGGCCTGGACCGCTTTGCTGCACCAGGTGGTGGAAATGGCCGCCTTCAGCCAGGCGTCGATGC
>CALMAD010000087.1 GCA_937859105.1 uncultured Propionibacteriaceae bacterium | reverse complement strand
CGTGGTCGAGGGCCTCCGGTTCGTCCGGGACGCCGCGGGCGTCCGGGTGGCCGGCGCCGCCCAGGGCGCCTCCGTCGTCTGGGCGCGACCGCGCCATGACGCCTCCGGTGCAGCCGCGTCCGATGCCGGCTTCGGGCCGCCGAGCCTGGTCGCGGACAGTGACCGGGAGTCCGTGAGCGGCGGGGTCGCGCACGGCGACGAGGTGCTGCTGTTCGGCCGCCGGGACGTGGGCGGCAGCGAGTACGCGCAGACATGGCTGCAGCGGGGCGGTACGACCGCCGTCAGCGGCCCCGACACGTTCTCGACGACGGGCCTCTACCGCTTCTCGGACATCCACGGCGCCGCGTGGGCCGGCGATCGCTGGGTGGTCGTGGGGGAGCGGTCCGGCAACGGGGACGTCCGCGCGTCGGCCCTCGTGGCGACCAGCGCCGACGGTGTCCACTGGCAGGCCGGGCGGCACCAGCGGGTGTTCCGGCGCGGCGACGGCTACGGAAAGTCGGACGCGCTCACCGACCTGGACGGGCTGGCCGGCACGTCCCGGACCATGCTGAGCGTCGCCGGCTTGGGCGCCGGGCTCGTCGCGGTCGGGTCCGTCACCGAGAGGGGGCTCTACAGACCGGCGGCGTGGCTGTCGTCCGACAAGGCGACGTGGCGGCTCGTGCCGCTCCCGCTCGGGCGGGCGTCGGAGGCCGGCGCGCACGAGGTGGCCGTGCTCGGCACGACGATCGTCGCGGCCGGCCGGGCGATGATCGGCCGAAACCTCCGCACGCACGCATGGACCTCAACGGACGCCGGCAAGACCTGGCGCGAGGCGCCTCTTGGGCCTGACGACAGCCCGGACCGGGTCAAGCTCGTCGTCGCCCGCGGACGGATCGTCGCCCTGGTGGGCACCGAGCCCGGGCGGGGCCTGATGCTGCTCACGTCGGCCGACGGGAGCTCGTGGCACCCCGTGGACGCCCCGGCGCTCGCGGTGCCGACGGGTGCGCCCTGGCGCATGAGCGCCGCGGACCTGACGCCCGCGGGCGACGGGGTGGACGTGCTGGTGCGCACGAGCTCGGCGTCCGACGGCCGGTCGACGGTCGTCCATGTGCCGCTCCGGTGACGGGAGCGCGGGCTTAAGCTGGCGTCCATGACGATCGCATTCTTGGGAACCGGACGCATGGGCACCGAACTGGCCCTTCACCTGCTGAAGAGCCACGACGTCGTCGCCTGGAACCGCACGCCTGAGCGCACCGCGCGCGTGCAGGACGCCGGCGCGCGCGTCGCGACGTCGGTCGCGGACGCCGTCGCCGGGGTCGAGGTCGTCGTCACGTCGCTGTTCGGGCCGGAGACGGTCCGCGAGGTGATCACCGGCCCGTCGGCGCTGCCGGCGGGCGTCCTGTGGATCGACTCGACCACCGTCTCGCCCGCAGACGCCGACGAATTCGCGGCGTGGGCGTCCGACAAGGGCGTCCGCTATGTGCACACGCCGGTCGTCGGCACGATCGCGCCGGCCCGCGCCGGCAAGCTCGGCGTTTACGTGGGCGGCACGGACGCCGCGGCGCGCGACGAGGCCGAGGAGATCGTCCGGCCGTGGGCCGACCCGGCGCGCCTGCACCAGGTCGACACCGCGGCGCAGGCCGCGACCGCGAAGCTGCTCGCCAACCTGGCGCTCGCGCTGTCGATGCAGGGCCTCGTCGAGGCGCTGCGGCTGGGCCGCGGGCAGGGGCTGGCGCCCGAGCGGGTGCTGGAGCTGCTCGACTCCACGGGGCTGGCCTTCGGCGCGACGATGAAGAAGGCCAAGATCGCCGAGGGCAGCTTCGACGAGGCGGCGTTCACGGCGAACGCCCTGGCCAAGGACATCCGGCTCATGCTCCGCTCGACGCCCGACCCGCTGCCGGCGACGACCGCGGCGTTGGAGTCGTTCCAGCGCGCCCAGGACGCCGGCGAGGGCGAGTACGACATCTCGGTCATCACGAAGCCGGCCCTGGGGGAGTCGTCGGCGCGGTCCTGAGCGCTGGGGGCGCTGCGTCGGCCGCGCCCCCGAGCTGGACGCGGGCGGCGTCCTCAGGAGCCGTCGGTAGGGTGGCGTCCATGAGCGTGGCGATCCGAGTCATCCCGTGCCTCGACGTGACCGACGGCCGGGTCGTGAAGGGCGTGAACTTCGTGAACCTGCGCGACGCCGGCGACCCGGTTGATCTCGCGCGCGCCTACGGCGAGGAGGGCGCCGACGAGCTGACGTTCCTGGACATCTCGGCGTCGGTGCAGGGCCGCGAGACGACCTATGAGGTCGTGACGCGCACCGCGGAGACGGTGTTCATCCCGCTGTGCGTGGGCGGCGGCGTCCGGGGGGTCGAGGACGTCGACCGTTTGCTGCGCACCGGCGCCGACAAGGTCGGCATCAACACGGGGGCGATCCGGCGTCCGGAGGCGATCGACGAGATCACGAACCGGTTCGGCGACCAGGTGTGCGTCCTCAGCCTGGACGCCCGCCGCGAGCCCGGGCACCCCTCCGGCTACGGGGTCACCACGCACGGGGGCCGGCAGTCCGCCGGGCTGGACGCCATCGAGTGGGTGCGGGAGGCCGTCGACCGCGGCGCCGGCGAGGTGCTGCTCAACTCCATGGACGCCGACGGCACGACCGCCGGGTTCGACCTGCAGATGATCGAGGACGTCCGGAAGGTCGTGGACGTCCCCCTGATCGCGTCCGGCGGGGCCGGCACCGTGGACCATTTCGTGGACGCCGCCCGCGCCGGAGCCGACGCCGTGCTCGCGGCGTCGGTGTTCCACTACGGGACGCTCCGGATCTCCGACGTCAAGGACGCCCTTCGCGCGGCGGATTTCCCCGTCCGCTGAACGTTTCTACCTGACGTTCTCCACCCTCTGGTGTGGAGAACGTCACACAGTTGACCCGCTTGGAGGGCGGTGGGTGCGGCCGTCCGCACGAGTTCTCCCCGGACGGGCCCCACCCCTCGATCGCCACGTGGATCCATGGCCCGCCGACTTGGGCGGGGGTGCGTGTTCCCGGACGCCCACGCCCGCGCCGGCGGCGTCCAGTCGATTCGGACCCACTCGATGAGGGTCTTCCTCTCGATCCCCGCCAGCGTCGACAGGAAAGGGCGATCGAGTGGTGGCAAATCGACTGACAGGGCGCGGGCACCGGACCCGGCGAGGTGCGCGCCGGCGTCACCGTGGCGTCCCAGGACGCGCTGGCCGTGATCGCGGACGCCTGCAGCGTTTCGAATGACCTGAGTCTCGTGCGGTCCGCCACACCGACAAGAGTCGCGCGACCCACGCCTCACGTCGCGTGCTCCACCACGGGGTTCGTGAGGCGTCCAGCGTCAGGCGTCCCGCACCCCGCACCCCGCACCCGTGTGCCGTTCTCCGCCTCAGAGCGTGGAGAACGTCAGGTAGAAATGCCCACGGGGCGGGAGTGAAAGACTGCCCCCATGACGGACTGCATCTTCTGCAAGATCATCGCCGGCGAGATCCCGAGCAAGCAGGTCTATTCCGACGACCATGCGATCGCGTTCCTCGATGTGGACCCCTTCAAGCAGGGCCACACGCTCGTCGTCCCGCGCGAGCACGTCTCGGACGCCCTCGCAGCCCCCGACGTCCTCGCGTCGATCGCGCCCGCCGTCTCCGCCACCGGACGCCTCCTGCGCGACCGGCTCGGGGCGTCCGGAATGAACATCCTCTCCAACGTCGGCGAGGACGCCGGCCAGTCCGTGTTCCACCTGCACGTGCACCTGGTGCCGCGCTACTCCGACGACCCGGGCATGGGTTCGCTGCTGCGCAAGGTCCCCGGGGCGTCGCTCGACGAGGTGCACGCCCGCCTCACCGCCTGAGCGGTCAGATCCAGGACGCCCCTCCCGACGCTCCCGCGCCGTCCGACGCTCCCGCGCCTCCATCCATCACCCGCGCCTCCGGCCGTCACCCCACCCGGACGCTGCACGCACCGCTCACGGTGCAGGTGATGGAGCCGCGCTGGAACCGCGTCACGCTTCCGACCGAGTTCGCGGACGTGCTTGCCACCGGCAGCCCCAGTCGGGCCGCCGCGGGCACGTACGCCGCATGCGCGGGGCCGTAGACCGCGCGCGCTCCGGTGGAAGCGCTGTAGTAGATGCCGCCCGACGTGAACAGCGTCTTGCTCGACCCGGCCACCGGCCCCGCGACGAGGTCCGTCGCGGGTGCGCCGAGCGGCGACGTGATCCCCCCGAGGGAGTCCCACAACGGACGCACCGGACCGTTCACGTAGTGCGCCCCGCCCGCCGTGCTCCAGCCCATCGACGCGTTCTCGAAACGCACCTCGGCGAACCCGCGCGACGCCCGCTCGGTCGTGGTGGGCGCGCCGGTCCAGCCCTTGATCGTCCCCGAGCCGACCCACCGCTGGTAGGTCGGGCTGCCGGGTTTGAGCCCGCCGGTCACGTTGAGCAGGTGCGAGCGCAGCCCGAACTTGAACCGGAAATCGGCCCCGGCGACGTCCACCGTCCGCAGCGACCCCACCAGCCGCACCGTTCCCGCCCGGCCGCCCCAGCGTCCACGGCCGTCCCGGCTGACGATCTGGGCCGACCGCAGCGTCCCGATCGTCGGGTACGCGCGCTCGATGGTCGTGCGCGCGAGCGGCACCGTCCAGGCCTGGTTCGTGACGCGTCCGTCGTAGGGGTCGGCCTTGACCACCAGGTAGGGCGCCCCGCCGGGCGCCATGTAGCCGCCGTTCGACGACGAGAACATCGTCAGCGCGAACCCGCTGCCGTAGCGCAACACCTGGTTCTTCGTCGTCGCCACCGCCGTGTTGGACGCCGCGGCCTCGCGCAGCGTCCGCGGCCCGTTCGCGGACGACCGCGTCGCCGCGCCCGCGTACACCTGGCAGTTCGTCGTCTCGCACGTGTCGTACACGGCGGACGCCCCGGCGAGCGCGCGCGCCCGCGCGGCGAACGTCCGCGCGGCGACGGACTGCGCGGCCAACGCGTTCGGACGCCACGACGACGGCATCTCGGCCGGCACGACCGACTTCAGGTAGTCCTCCATGGGCAGCGTGTTCACGGTGCGCGGGCGCGAGTCGTAGCGCAGGGTCACCTTCCCCCGCAGATCCCGGACGCCGCCCCCCGGCAGCATCAATTGCACGTAGCCGGCGGTGGGGTTCTCGAAGTGCCAGGCCGCCGTCTTGGGCAGGGTCACCGCCCGGGACGCCCACGTCCCGTTCGCCGACCGGGACTCCAGCACCCGGACGCCGCCCACCACCCGCATCCGCCACCGCGTGTAGGACGCCCCCGTCGGCAGCGCCTGCGTCCCGCCCGCGTCGCTGACGAGCCGCAGCCCCGCCTGCGGGACGACACTCGTCTCCGCGTCGCCGTCCGCCGAGATCCACACGCGCATCACGTTGCCGGCAGGCAGCACGGCCCTCGTCGTGCCGGGGTAGTAGAAGGCGAGGATCGACGTCCACGCCAGCCCGGCCCGCGCGGCGCCCTCGGCGCCGTACTGCGACATCCCGATGCCGTGGCCGTAGCCGGTCCCGGCGACCGTGATCGTGTCGGCGAAGACCGGCTGCGCCGGGTCGGCGGACGCCGCGGGCGCGCCCATGCCGAGCGCGAGGGTCCCCACTGCGAGCGCGGACAACGGCCGAACCAGCCAGGGGAGAGCGGGGCGGTGAGTCGCGAGGGGCATGCGGCGTCCAATCTTAGAGACGGGTGTCGCGCACATCCTCGGTCACATCCGGTCGGAGTGCAAGAGCGGGCGGTGTCCCGCATCGCGGGCATTGTGTCCGTGATCCCACGCGCCCCCGGGGGACCCGGCTATAGTCGGGGCCGTGCATTCGAGCGCTCTCGTAGTTTCGTAGCGTGTTGTCGTAGCCGACGACACGCTCCCTCGCCTGCCTAGTGGCAGCGGGGGTTTTTCTTTGCAAGAACGCCTGCGCACCCCCAGACCCCACGAAGAAAGGAAGGGAGTAGAGATGGCCGAGCAATCGCCGAAAACACTGACCGGAGCCCAAGCCCTCGTCGAGTCGCTGGAGCGCGTCGGTGTCGAGGTCGTCTTCGGCATCCCCGGCGGCGCCATCCTCCCCGCGTACGACCCCCTCGGCCAGAGCAAACTGGTGCGGCACATCCTCGTCCGGCACGAGCAGGGCGCGGCGCACGCCGCCGAGGGCTACGCCATGACGACCGGACGCGTCGGCGTATGCATGGCGACCTCCGGGCCGGGCGCCACGAACCTCGTCACCGGCATCGCGGACGCCTACATGGATTCCGTGCCGATCGTCGCGATCACCGGGCAGGTCGCCTCGGCGTCCATCGGGACGGACGCCTTCCAGGAGGCCGACATCCGCGGCATCACGTTCCCGGTCACCAAGCACAGCTTCCTGGTGACGCGCGCCGAAGACATCCCGACCGCGATCAAGCAGGCCTTCCACATCGCGCGCACCGGGCGTCCGGGGCCGGTCCTCGTCGACATCGCCAAGGACGCCCTGGCGAACGAGGCCCCGTTCGAGTGGCCGGGCGACCTGGACCTGCCCGGCTACCGTCCCGTGCTGCACCCGCACATCAAGCAGATCCGCGAGGCGGCCCGGCTGATCAGCGAGTCGCGGCGCCCGGTGCTCTACGTGGGCGGCGGCGTCGTCAAGGCGCAGGCGTCCGAGCAGCTCACCGAACTCGCGCACATCGCCGAGATCCCGGTGGTCACGACCCTGATGGCGCGGGGCGCATTCCCCGACAGCGACCCGCTGCACATGGGCATGCCGGGCATGCACGGCCGGGTGGCGGCGGTGGGCGCGCTGCAGCGCTCCGACCTGCTGATCACGCTGGGCGCCCGCTTCGACGACCGCGTGACCGGCAAGCTGGCCACGTTCGCGCCGAACGCGAAGGTGATCCACGCCGACGTCGACCCGGCCGAGATCGGCAAGAACCGGGCGGTGGACGTCCCGATCGTGGGCGACGTCAAGGAGGTGCTCACCGAGCTCATCGAGATCATGCGCGGCGCGGACCTGCCCGACTTCGGCCCCTGGACGACGTACCTGTCGTCCCTGCGGGACAAGTACGACCGCATCGAGTACGAGCCGACGAAGGACGGCCTGCTCAGCCCCGAGTGGGTCATCAAGCGGCTCGGCGAGGTGGCGGGGGACTGCTTCTACGCCTCGGGCGTCGGGCAGCACCAGATGTGGGCGGCGCACCTGCTGCCGTTCGAGAAGCCGGGGCGCTGGCTGAACTCCGGCGGCGCGGGCACGATGGGCTACTGCGTGCCGGCCGCCATGGGCGGCAAGGTCGGCCGGCCCGAGGAGGTCGTGTGGGGCATCGACGGCGACGGCTGCTTCCAAATGACGAACCAGGAGCTCGTCACGTGCGCGCTCAACGACATCCCGATCAAGATCGCCGTCATCAACAACCAGAGCCTTGGCATGGTGCGGCAGTGGCAGACGCTCTTCTACGGCGAGCGGTACAGCAACACGAACCTCGAGTCGCTCCGCGTGCCCGACTTCCCGAAGCTCGCCGAGGCGATGGGTGCGGTGGGTCTGCGCGCCGAGACGCCCGAGGAGGTGGAGGACGCCCTGGCTCAGGCGATGGAGATCAACGATCGTCCGGTCGTGGTCGAGTTCGTCTGCCACAAGGACGCGATGGTGTGGCCCATGGTGGCCGCAGGCACGAGCAACGACGACATCAAGATCGCCAAGGACATGGCGCCGGACTGGGAGGATGAGATCCTGTGAGCAAGACCTATACCCTGAGCGTCCTCGTCGAGAACAAGCCCGGCGTCCTGGCGCGCATCTCGGGGCTGTTCGCCCGGCGGGGCTACAACATCGAGTCCCTCGCGGTGGGCCCGACCGAGCGTCCGGAACTGTCGCGCATCACCCTGCAGGTCGGGGTGAGCGATCAGCTCGTGCTCGAGCAGATCACCAAGCAGCTCAACAAGCTCGTCGAGGTGCTGAAGATCGTCGAGCTGGAAGACTCGGCGGTGCGCCGCGAGCTGATGCTGATCAAGCTGAAGGCCGATCCGGCGACGCGCAGCCAGATCATCGAGATCGTCCAGCTGTTCCGCGGTAAGACGGTCGATGTTCACAACGAATCGCTCGTGGTGGAGGCGACCGGCAGCCCCGACAAGCTCGCGGCGCTGCTGGAGATGCTGAAGCCCTACGGCGTCCGCGAACTGGTGCAGTCGGGCCTGGTCGCGCTCGCCCGTGGCAGCAAGTCGCTCACCGAGCGGCCCAAGAACGACCGCTTGCGGGCCGTGGCCCGCTAGCCCTCGAGGAAACAACAGGAGAAGAAGGTAAAGCAATGGCAGAGATGTTCTACGACTCCGACGCCGACCTCTCGGTGATCCAAAACCGTTCGGTCGCCATCATCGGCTACGGCTCCCAGGGCCACGCGCACGCGCTCAACCTGCGCGATTCGGGCGTGGACGTCCGCGTCGGCCTGCGCGAGGGCTCGAGCTCGGTCGCGAAGGCGGAGGCCGAGGGGCTGCGCGTCGTGTCGGTCGCCCAGGCGACCGAGGAGGCCGACCTCATCATGATCCTGGCCCCCGACCAGGTGCAGCGCACCCTGTACGCCGAGGAGATCGCCCCCTACCTGCAGCCGGGCGACGCGCTCTTCTTCGCGCACGGGTTCAACATCCGGTTCGGCTACATCAAGGCGCCCGAGGGCGTCGACGTGTGCATGGTCGCCCCGAAGGGGCCGGGCCACTTGGTCCGTCGCGAGTACGTGGACGGCCGAGGCGTCCCCGTGATCGTCGCCGTCGAGGTGGACGCCTCCGGTAAGGCCTGGCCGCTGACGCTCGCCTACGCGAAGGCCCTGGGCGGTCTGCGCGCCGGCGGCATCAAGACGACCTTCACCGAGGAGACCGAGACCGACCTGTTCGGCGAGCAGTCCGTGCTGTGCGGCGGCATGAGCAAGCTGGTCCAGACCGGCTTCGAGGTGCTGACCGAGGCGGGCTACCAGCCCGAGGTCGCGTACTTCGAGTGCCTCCACGAGATGAAGCTCATCGTCGACCTCATGTACGAGGGTGGCATCGCCAAGCAGCGCTGGAGCATCTCCGACACCGCCGAGTACGGCGACTACGTCTCCGGCCCGCGCGTCATCGACCCGCACGTCAAGGAGAACATGAAGGCCGTGCTCGCCGACATCCAGTCGGGCGCGTTCGCGAAGCGCTTCATCGACGACCAGGACGCCGGCGCGCCCGAGTTCAAGAAGCTCCGCTCCGAGGGCGAGGGCCACCCGATCGAGGCCACCGGCAAGGAGCTGCGCAAGCTCATGTCGTGGGTCAAGCCCGCCGACTCCGACTACGTCGAGGGTCACGCCGGCCGCTAGGTGTCTCGCTAGGCGGCCCACGGGCTCGTCCGGACGCGCACCGGCGTCGGACGTGAGAAGAAGGGGACGCCCCGCCCACAAGGCGGGCGTCCCCTTCGCCATGTCGGGTGTGCTGTGCTGCCCGTGGCCCGGGGTGCTGCCCGTGGCCCGGTGTGCTGCCGGTGGCCCGCCGGCCGCCCTCGAACGGGCGCGCTGGTTCGGGTCCCTGCACCGGGGGGCGCACTCGCTGTGGTTTGCTCACGAGGTGTGAGCAGACAACAACGGTGGCCGCCACCCCGGGCAGTTCGTCACCGCGGTGTCGACGTTTGCTCACACCTCGTGAGCAAACAACGACGATGAGGACGCCGGCGCTGAGAGGTGCTCCCGACCTGCCGCCGCGCCCGGAGAGACTGGGGTCGCGCTGCCGCGCCCGGGGATGGTCGGGGCGGTCGAGCGGATCGCCGCTGCGCTCGCCGCGCGGGCTTCGGTCTGGAGTTAGCCGCCGCTCGGCACATGGCTCGCCGGTCGGCGCTGGCTCGACGGTCGGTGCTG
>CALMAD010000086.1 GCA_937859105.1 uncultured Propionibacteriaceae bacterium | reverse complement strand
CTTCCGATCTCGAGCTGGACGCCCCGACGCTCTTTCACCGCGGCGACATCGCGCTGAAGGCCGAGCGCGGCGAGATCCCGACGCCCGCGCTGTAGGCGGCTCGCGCCGATCAGGCGCGATTCGAGCAGGTTCGCCGGGTTGGCCCGGTGGGGTGACGCTCCTGAGTGAGGATCTTGCGCGGCGGCGTCCTTACTGTCTATGGTGTATATAGACAGTAAGGAGTTCTCATGCGCGTCGACATCGTGCTCTCGAAGACCTCCGGCGTCCCCATCTACGAGCAAGTCAAGGAGCAGTTGAAGGCTGCCATCCTGCGCGGGGACGCCGAGGAGGGGGAGGCGCTGCCGTCCATTCGCGGGTTGGCCCGCGACCTGGGCGTCAGCGTGATCACGACGACGCGCGCGTACTCCGATCTCGCGGCCGAGGGGTTCGTGACGAACGTCCCCGGCAAGGGAAGTTACGTCCTGCCGCGCAACGCCGAACTCGTCCGTGAGCGGGTGCTGCTCGAGGTGAGCGAGCACTTCGCGGACGCCGTCGCCAAGGCTCGCCTCGTGGACCTCACCCCCGCCGAGCTGCACGCCGCGCTCGACACCGTCATCGAACAGGAGCAGTCATGAATCCTCTCGAGCTGCGCGGAGTCACCAAACACCGCGACGACTTCACCCTCGGCCCGCTCGACCTCGTCGTGCCGCGCGGCTACGTCATGGGCCTCATCGGCGCGAACGGCGCCGGCAAGACGACGACCATCAAGACCGCGCTCGGGCTCGTGCGTCCGGACGCCGGCTCGGTCCGGCTGATCGATCGAGCGCGGGTCGGGGTCGTCCACGACGCGCCCGCTTACGTGCCCGACTGGACGGCCGCGCAGATCGGACGCGCGCTCGCGCCCTTCTACCCGGCCTGGGACGCCGACCGCTACGCCGGGCTGCTCGCCTGGGCCGGCATCGAGGCGTCCAAGAAGGTGAAGGAACTCTCGCGCGGCATGGGCATGAAGCTGCAACTCGCCGTGGCGCTGGGCCACGGCGCGGAGCTGCTGATCCTCGACGAGCCGACGTCCGGGCTCGACCCGCTCGCGCGCTCCGAGCTGATCGAACTCGTCGCCGACTTCATGACCGATCCCGAGCACGCGGTCCTCTTCTCGACGCACATCACGACCGACCTCGACAAGATCGCCGACTACGTGACCATCATCGACGACGGCCGCATCGTCGCCTCCACCACGCGCGACGACCTGGTGGACGGCTACCGCATGGTCCGCGGGCCCGTGTCGGGCCTGGACGCCGCCCTGCGGCCCCTGGTCCGCGGGCTGCGTGAGCACGGCGTGGGCTGGGAGGGCCTGATGGCGACGGAAGACACCGTGGCCCTCGGGTCCGGGGCGATCGCCGAGGAGCCCACACTCGAGGACATCCTCGTTCATCTCGCGAAGGAGTCGCACCATGTCTGAACTCGCCCCCATGCTCCGCCTCGACCTGTGGACGCTCGTCGCCGCGCGGCGCACCATCCTCGTGTACGTCGCGCTCGTCGGGGCGTTGTCCGTGCTCGTGGGCTCGGCCGTGGCGCTGCCCCTGGCCGCGATGGTCGCGGTCATGGTCGGGACGCTCCTGGTCCGCGCGCCCACGGATCGCATCCACCTGCTCTACGGCACGCTGCCGCTGCGGCGGCGCACCGTCGTGGTCGCCCACTACGCGGTGACGGCGGCGACGCTCGTGGCCGGTCTGCTGGCCGTGTCGCTCGTGACGGCCGCGGCGGATGCCGCCCGCGGCAGGCCGATGACCTGGCTCGGGGCGAGCGCGGTCGCGACCTTGGGGGCGGTGCTGATCGCCCTCGCTGTCATGCTGCCGGCGACCCTGGTGTGGGGCCCTCGGGCGGCGAGCCTGGTGTGGTTCGGGGGGATTCTCCTCATCACGAGCTCGGTCATGCTGGGCGGCGGCCTCTCCGCCGGCCTCGTGGGGGCACTGACCGGGACGACCGGCGCCCTGGTGCTCGTCGGGGCGGGATTGCTGGCCTTCGCGG
>CALMAD010000085.1 GCA_937859105.1 uncultured Propionibacteriaceae bacterium | reverse complement strand
GACGTCTACGCCCGACCGGTGCCCGGGTTCGTCGGCGCCTCGCCGAAGATCGCGGCCAGCTCATCCCCCACCGGGGGACGCCGACGCCGGGCCATCGCGGTGATCAGCAGCAACGCGACCACCACGACGAGAGCGACCAACCACTCGCGAGCCATAAGGCGACCCTAACCCCGCGGACGCCGCCCGGCCCGCATCCGCACGGCCAGCGCGCCGAGCGCCGCCGTCGCGGCCAGCCCGGCGCCCCCGAGCGCGAGGCGTCCCGGGGTGACGGTCCGCCGGGACGCCGCCGCCTCGGACGCCGCCCGCTCGGACGCCGCCCCGCCGGCGTCCGTCTGCTCACCGATCGTCGGCTCGCCGATCGTCTGCTCGCCGATCGTCACCTCGCCGCGCTCGCCGTCGACGGTGATCCGGTCGCCGGAACGGATGCGCCGCGTGGCGACCGCGGTGCCCAGCACCGCGGGGATGCCGTACTCGCGCGCCACGATCGAGCTGTGCGACAGCGGGCCGCCGATGTCGGTCACGACCCCGGACGCCCGCGCGAACAGCGGCGTGAACGCCGGCGTCGTGATCGGCGCGACGAGCACCTCGCCCGCGTCGAGGGACGCGAAGTCCTCCGGTCCCATCACGACGCGGGCGGTCGCCGTCACACGGCCTCCGCTGGACGCCGTGCCGCGGAGGGGGCCGCCGTCGACGGCGTCCGTCCGGGCGGGCATCATCGAGCCGAACCAGCGCAGCCACTGCGCCTCGGGCAGGATCTGCGGCGGCGTGGCCCGCCGCTGGCCGCGCCAGGTCGCCTTGCGCTCCTCGACGATCGCCCGCAGATCGGACGCCTCGCTCAGCTCCGCCTCGCTCAACTCCGCCGCGCGCAGCCAGTACACGTCGGACGCCTCCGCGATCGTCCCGGCCGCGACGAGCCGGCGCCCCAGTTCGGCGCAGATGCGCCGCATCGCCGGCCAGGCGAGGCCCTGGTCGGCGAGGGCCTCCTCGCGGACGGGGGCGCCCCGCTGGGCCCGGCGCAGCAGCGCCCCGATGAGGGCGCGCCGCACCGGGTCGAGACGGGCGAGGAGCTCGCGCGTGACCCGCTCGCGGGTCTGAGCGAGCGCGCGCTGCCGGGCGTGCGGGTCGGCGTCGGAGTCGAGGTAGAAGCGGACGGCGTCCAGCACCGGCGTCGGGTCGTCGGCCGGGACGGGCGCCATGAAGTCGAGGTTCGCGGTCGTGTGCCCGAACTCGCGCAGGTAGGCGTCCAGGCGCGTGCGCCAGGCGCTCGCGACGAACGGATCGAGGCCGGCCAGGTCACCGGCGCGCAGCGCGTCGGGCAGCCCCGGCTGCCCGGACGCCCACCGGGCCAGGTCGTAGGCCCCCTTGTCGGCGCGGATCGGCTGGGCGTCGAAGCCGACCACGAACGCCGCGGGCTCCGGGTCGCCCGGACGCCGCGCGAGCCGGGTGTACGCCGCCGCGAACAGGACGTCGTTCATCGACGTGAACGGGATGACCGCCTGGACGGCCGTGTAATACACGCAGCCGGCGTGCAGCAGTTCCTGGAGCCCGGCGACCAGCGCGGCGTCAGAGAGCGGACGCAGGTCGCGGCCGTCCCAGCGGGCGACGACGTCGCGGTAGGCCGGCAGGGAGGTCTCGCGCCACCGATTCACGGGCTGCAGAGACGACCGCGGCCCCAGGACGCGGCCGAGGAAGCCGGGCGTCTGCGCGAGCAGCCGCAGGAACGTCGCGCGCGAGTAGTAGTAGTACGGGTAGCCGTTGATCAGCGGGAACGCCACGTCGGGGAGTCGAACCCCTGCCAGCTCGTCGAAGAGGGCCCCCAGCGAGCGGACGACGGCGTCCGGGACGAGGTCGGCGAACAGCGGCGACAGCGGGTCGGGCATCTGTTCGATGATGGACGCCCGCACGTACATCCCCGTCGGATCCTCGATCGGCCAGTCGGTCGGGACGTCCCCGACCCGCGGCGGCAGCGCGGTGATCGGGCGGCTCTGCAGCACGACGAACCGGCCGCCGGCCCGCGCCCACTCGACGTCCTGCGGGGCGCCGAAATGCGACTCGATCCGCTCGCCGAGGCGCGCGAGCTCGACGGCCTCGGCGTCGGTCAGCACGGGCTCGCGACGGCGTTCCTCGGGGACCGCCTCGGTGACGGTGTCCTGGGCGCGCGGCCGCGTCCAGACGGCCTTGTCGGCGGTGACGCGCTGCACCACCCGCCCGGACGCCGGCTCCACGACGAGCGTGTCGGGGGTGACCGTGCCCGACACGACCGACTCCCCCAGCCCCCAGGCGGCGTTCAGCGCGGTCTGCTCGACGCGGCCGTTGTCGGGGTTCGCCGTGAACATGACCCCGGACGCCTCCGCCTCCACCATCGTCTGCACGACGACGGCCACGGCGACGTC